>NZ_LJPA01000007.1:0-267238 GCF_001414035.1 Frankia sp. ACN1ag
TCGACGGCCTCATCCACGTCATCTGCCTGGCCCTGCTCGTGTTCACCCTGATCGAACGCGCCGTCCGCCAGGCGATCGCCCCCGCCGAGAAGCTGCCCGGCCTCTACGCCGGCCGCCCCGCCCGGCCCACCGGCCGACTCATCCTCGAAGCCCTCGCCCCCCTGCGCCTGGTCCCCACCGCCGCCGGCCAGCCCGCCTACATCCCCAGACCCGGACCACTCCAACAGCACCTGCTCGACCTCCTCGGCATCGACCCCACCTAACCCCCATGACCCGAAAACAAGATCACAGGGGCCGGTCGGCGCAGCAGAATCCGAAGTGCGAAACACGGGGCTAGCGGGCGTGCTGGGGGCCGGCGGCGCTGTCGACGCTGACCGGGGGCTGCTCGGCGAGGTCGCCGCCCCGGCCCAGCCCGCGCAGCAGCCGGTCGAGCACGATGCCGATCTCGATGCGGGCGGTGTCCGGGTCGGCCGCGCCCGCCGTGTAGATGCTCGCCTCCGACAGCAGGGCGGCGACCAGCCTGGTCAGCGGGCCCACCGGGAGCGGATCGATGCGCTCCTCGGCCATCGCCCGTTCCAGCCATTCGGACAGCAGCCGGTAGCCGTGCCGCTCGACGAGGGCGTCCCACGCTTGGTTGCCGAGGACGGCGGGACCGTCGATCAGCACGATGCGCTGGAAGTCACTGTCCGCGGTGGAGATGTCGAGCAGGGACTGGAACCCCTGGCGCAGTTGCGTCCAGGCATCGCTGGGCAGCTCCGCGTCGCGCGCGAGCTCGCCCGCGACGAGCTGCTCGGCCACCTCGGTGGCGACCTGTTCCATCACCGTGCGGAACAGTTCGGCCTTGTCGCGGAAGTGGTGGTACAGCGCGCCGCGGGTGACCTGGGCGTCGGCGACGATCTCCTCGGTCCCCGTGGCGGCGAAGCCCTGCTCGGCGAACCGGCGGCGGGCTGCCGAGATCAGGGCCTGACGGGTGTCAGCCGTCTGCTCGGTACGACGGCTTCTGGTCACCCCCTGATTATGGTGCAGTCGGCGCCTTCGGAGGTGGCTCTGCCGAGCCGGGATCGGGTGGGGCGGCCGGGGGCCGTTCGGTGGGGGTACACACAGGACGATGTGATGGCACCGTGGGATTAACCCCGCCCGTCGCGGGTGGTGCGGGGCGGGAGCGCCCGGATGGTCGACGGGTCGGGTCCGATTGCGTTCGCGCAGCGCCGGGTGCCCGTTCTCGATGGGGCATCGTCCCTGCTCAGCGGCCCCATCCCGCGGTGCGCCCGGAGGTCGGCACCGGCGGCGAGGCCACCGCGGCCGCGGCGGACCTATCGGGGACGGAAAGTTCTTAACACACAATTACCGCACTCGTCTGACGCCCGTACGACGCACGTGGCAGCATCACTCTCTGTGACTGTGCTGCAGTGGATAGCCCTCGCCTCATTGCTCGCCTGGTTGTATCTGGCCGTCGGTCATGGTTTCTTCTGGCGCACCGACCAGCGGCTCCCCGCGCGGCAGGCACCGCCATCGTGGCCCAGCGTAGCGATCATCATCCCGGCCCGGGACGAAGCCGACGTGTTGCCCGTAACGCTCCCGACCCTGCTCGCCCAGGACTATCCCGGGCCGGTTCGCCTGATCCTCGTCGACGACGGCTCCACCGACGGGACCACGGAGGTCGCCCGGGCCCTGGCCGAGGAGGCCGCCCGTAACGGGCACACGGGCGTCAGCGCCGCGGTCACCGCCTCCACAGAGCCCCCGCCCGGATGGACCGGCAAGCTGTGGGCCCTGCGCCGCGGCGTCGACTGCGCCGGCGACGCCGAGTTCCTGCTGCTC
The DNA here is from genome assembly GCF_001414035.1 of Frankia sp. ACN1ag. Classification (NCBI taxonomy): domain Bacteria; kingdom Bacillati; phylum Actinomycetota; class Actinomycetes; order Frankiales; family Frankiaceae; genus Frankia; species Frankia sp. ACN1ag. The sequence goes on from NZ_LJPA01000007.1 coordinate 1,819, forward strand.
ACCGACGCCGACATCGCGCACGACCCGGGTTCGCTGACCAGCCTGGTGGCCTCCGCGCGCACGCACGGGCTGGACATGGTCTCGCAGATGGCCGTGCTGCGAGCCGAGACCGCGTGGGAACGGGTCATCGTTCCGGCGTTCGTCTACTTCTTCGCGATGCTGTATCCGTTCCGCTGGTCGAATCGCCCGCGTTCGCGGGTGGCGGCGGCGGCGGGGGGTTGCTCGCTGGTCCGTCGGGAGGCCCTCCTGGCGGCCGGCGGGCTCGCCGAGGTCCGCGGGGCGGTCATCGACGACGTCGCGATCGCCCGGATCATCAAGCGCTCCGGTGGACGGACCTGGCTGGGGCTCGCCGAGCAGGTCCACAGCCGGCGCCCGTACCCGCGGCTGGCGGATCTGTGGAAGATGGTGTCCCGCAGCGCCTACGCCCAGCTCCGGCACTCGCCGCTGCTGCTGCTCGGCACCGTGCTCGGGATGTCCCTGGTCTTCGTCGTCCCGGTGGTCGCCACCGTCGCGGGCCTCGCGGCCGGCGACAGCACGACCGCGATCATCGGCGCCGTCGCCTGGGTGATCATGACTCTCTCCTACGTGCCGATGATCCGGTACTACCGCCAGCCGGTTCCCGCCGCCCTGCTACTCCCCGGCGTCGCTGTGCTCTACCTCGGGATGACGCTGGACTCGGCGCGGCTCAAGCGGGCCGGCCGCGGCGCCGCGTGGAAGGGGCGCACCTACGACGATCACGGGACGCCGTCCGCCGATCGGCTCTCCTCCGACGCGGCGACGCCAGCCACGGCGCCTTCCGTCCCGGCGCCCTCCGTCGCCGCGCAGTCCGTCGCCGCGCAGTCCACCGCGGTGCCGACCGCCACGGTGGCCCCGGCTGCCGCGCCGCCGGCCACGGCAGCCCCGGCCGAGGCGAGTCTGGCCGCCGCCGGTCCGGTGGCCGCCGTGGCATCCCCCGGCCCAGGGGCGACGATCCCGGCGGCTGCCGGTCCGGTCGAGCCGCCGCGTGACCCGTGGAACGACGGCTTCTCCCGTTCCAGCCCCAGGCCCGGGCGGACCGACGAGCCGCGCCGTGAGGACGCCGCACGCGCAGTGCCCGCACCCGGCGGGGCTCAGTCCCAAGCCCGGGCGGACGACCGCCCGCCCGGCGCCGGACGCTGACCCAGGCCCTGCGCCGGAGGCCAACGGCGGCTCATCCCGTGGGGTCGGCCAGTGCTGTCAGCCGGCGGCGCAGGGTGACGGCATCGTCGGCCAACGCCGACACCAGATAGCCCGGACCGGTCAGGGGCAGCCGGGCCACCCCCTCCGCGACGGCGGCGTCGGCTCCGGCTCCGGCTTCGGCCCATTCGGGCCCCACGACGAGCAAGGAGCCGACCGCGCGGGCACCGCCCAACTGGGCTGGACCCCGCAGCCCGGGCACCTGTGGCCCGAGCAGCAGCTCCTGACGCAGCAGAGGCACCCACCTGGACGACCCACCCGCCAGGTCGGTGCCCGAACCCTCGGCGCCGCCCGCCACGTCGACACGCAGCATGCTGAGGACGGACCCGCTGGGCTCGCCGAACCGTCCGAGCAGGATCTCCTCGCGCAGCCGCAGCCGAGCCGTCGCGGCCAACCGGACCTCCGTGACGATCCGATGGTCGGCACCGTCGGCAACCACGGTCGGTTCCGGACCGAGGTCGAGTTCGCCGCCGTCGGCCACCTCCGCGGTGACGGTCAGCCGGGATGGTCCGGGGCCGTGACCCGGCAGCGCGACGGTCGCGGCCACCGAGCGCAGGACCAGGCGCACCCCGCCCCCGACGGAGATGTCCAGCCGCAGGTCATCGCCCGCCAGCGGACCGGCGGCCCCGTTGACCAGATGGACCGTCATCGTCGGCAGCGGCTCCGCCCCGGGGCGCGCCCCGCCGCCCGTGCGCGCCCCGGTCCGAACGGGTGACACGCCGGTCAGGCGCAGGACGATCGGCACGTCCGAGCGCAGCTCGGCGAGTCGGGGAGCGCCCTGCGGTCCCCGCTCCACCCGCACCGCGGCATGCGCCCGGACAGCCGTACGGCCCGTCCGGGGCATGGCTGGCGACGCGGCGTCGGTGGTCGTGGGCATCGGGTGCACCTCCTCGCGGCCAGGGTGTCGGCCGGGCAACGGGCGTTCCGGCCGTGCGGGGCCGTGGGGCCGCGGGGCCGGGTCGGTGGGGCCGGGTCGGTGGGGCCGGGATTGTGGGGCCGGGATTGTGGGACGAGGCCGGGGTCGATGGAGCAAGCCGGTGAAGGCGGGGGAGCTGGGGCGGGGCCGGGGGAGGGAGTGCTCGCGGTCAGCCGGAGACGGCGCGCAGAGCGCCGGGGCGGCGACCGGTGAGTCGGTCGAGCGCGGCCGCGGTGGCCTCGTCGGCTGGCAGGAGGACGAGAAGACACTGTTCGTCGTCGGCCGGTAGATCGAGCCGTTCGAAGGCCAGCCGCAGTTCGCCGACGTCAGGGTGGACCAGGCGAGCGATTCCGTTCGCCGGCGGCAGGCCCGTCAGCCTCGTCACCCGCTCCGTGAACGCCGCCCCGGCGGTGCGGGTCAGCTCGTCGGCGAGGGCCGCAACGAAGGGATCCGCCCGGAACGGACCCTGTTTGAGTGCGGCCACCTGGGCGTCGGCCGCCTGGTCCCAGTCCGGCAGGGCGGCCCGGGCCCGGCTGTCGGTGAGGACAAAGCGGGCCAGGTTCGGTGGATGGCCGTCGAGTAGTCCGATCGGACCAGCGACCCGGACGTATCCCTCGGTGTGGGCCAGGATGTCGGTGAGCCGGTTGAGGAGCACGGCCGGACCCGGCTCGAGACCGTCCAGCAGCCGCTGCACGGTCGGCCGCACCGTCCGGCCGGGCGGTATCCCCCCCATGCAGGTAAAGCCCCCGTCAGCAGCCTTGACCAGGCGTTGCAGGTGGACCCGCTCGTTCGCGGTCAGCCGGAGGGCCTCGGCGAGGACGCCCAACACGGCCATGGACGGCCGGCGGTCGCGGCCCTGCTCCAACCGGGTCACGTACTCGACGCTCACCCCGGCGAGCGCGGCGACCTCCGATCGGCGCAGCCCACGGGCGCGGCGGCGGGGCCCACTGGGCAGCCCCACATCGGCGGGGGTGAGGGCCTCGCGACGGACCCGCAGGAACAGCCCCAGCTCGTTATCGCCCACCGGGGGACCGTAACAGTCCACGTAGCCCGGATCATGGCCCTGCGGCTACCACTCTCCGATCGCTCGGGCCCACTTCGCGGGTCGTAGCTGCGCGAGCGGCGGCCTTCCTACGAATAGGTGGNCACGCCCCGCCAACAAACTCCCGAACGATCAGCGGGTCAGAAGATCCCCGCGCGTGCGGGGACGACACTTGGCGAGCTGGGACTTGAGCAGCGAGGGACTGAAATCCATATCACTTGGCACGTGTCATCCTGCTCCGCCGAGCATGGTGATCCCCAAGGAACCGCGCCACGCCGCCCGATCCGGACTCGGCCCTGGCATGACTCGACCCATGATGATCATGATGTTTCGCGGAACTTGCGCCATGCTCAGGCGGTCTGAGAAGCCGCCGGCTTTAGCCGGCGGAGGAGTCACGACTACGAGGTGAACATCCGCAACGGCGCGAGCCGGTGCTGCTCGGCCAGCAGGTCCAGGCGCACGGCTGTGAGCGCCGGAAGCTCCCGTGGGGGCAGGGCGGCGGCCTCCTCGCCCGCACGGGCGATCGCCTCCACGTCGTCGGCGAGGCGGGCCAGCACCCCGGTGACGGCCAGGGGGTCCAGCCCGATCAGGCGGGTCGCGGCCGTCGCGGGCCCGGTGACCGTGGTGTGTGCCGCGGCGAGGGCTGCGTCCCCGGGCGTCAGCCCCGCGCCGGCGGCCACCATGCCCAGCGCGATCGGGTGATGCGGGGCGCGAGGGCCGGCCGGCACCGGCCAGGCGGCCCGGCCGGCTCGTAGCAGGGTGCGGCCCTGTGCCCGGCTGGCCGCGCGCTGCGCCGGGGCGGGCGTGCGGGCGTCGAGTTCGGCGTCGAGGTCGGCGACGCCGGTCCGGCCGGTCGCGATGGCGTGGCAGGTGGCGGCGGCGAAGGCAGCGGCGACCAGGCCGACGGTGTGCAGCCGGCCGAGCAGGAACGCCGCCAGGTCGGTGAGACTCGCCAGGCTGCCGTCGGTCACCGCGGCCTCGACCCCGCCCGAATGGGCATGGCCTCCGGTCGGCATGCGGCCATCCGCGAGAACCAGCAAGGTCGCCCGTCGCCCAGACCGCCCGATCGGACCATGCCCGTCCCCACCATCGGGGCCAGGTTGCACGGTGTGGCCAGGTTGCACAGTGTGGCCGGGTCGGTCGATGTGGCTGGGCTGGTCGGCGCCGAGGTGGGCGTCCGTCTCGTCACCTGATCTCACAGCGCCCCCTCCAGCGGGTTTCTTGCTCGTTGGTCGCCTTCGGCCAGATGGCACCCTCGGTCATTCGGGCGACAATCCGGTCACAACATCCGTCGTCCTGTGGAAGAGTTCGCGGCCGGTGGCCGCCGTCCGGCCTGGCCGGGCGGCACCGCGGCGCTCGGGCTGACCGGCCGTACGCCGCTCGGGCCCCGCCTGCCGGGCCATACGTGCCTCCGGTGGCGACGACCATCATGAAACCGGGACGAGGGACGACATGTCACGACGCGCGACAGGGGCCGAATCGCGAGTACGCCTGGCCGGGCTGCTGGTGGCGGCGGTGGCGCTGGCACCCGTGCTCACCTCCTGTGGCGACAACCGTCCGCCGAAACCCCGCTGCCAGGCGGGCTACCAGGCCGACTGGGACGGCGACGACCACGAGTGGGAATGCGAGCGCAAGGGCTCCCACTCGTCGCACAGCACCGGTCACCGCACCCGCACCCGCGCCCGACACTAGACGAGCAGGTCAGCAGGTCAGGAGGCCGGCCGGCAGTCTGAAGGCCCTGTCCCCATCGGCGGGTGGCCGGGGCGCGAGGTTCGCCGGACGCCGGATTGCTGCTGGTCAGCAACGGCGTCGAAACCCGTTCGCCGTAGCGTGATGAACCGACTGGTCCGGTCGGGGGCCACCCGGGCCGGCGGCGACGTCGAGGGTGGAGGAACGACCATGGGCAGCCCGACTTTCGTCCCGGCCCCGGCGGGCGTGACCCGCGGGGCGCCGTCCATGCCGGCGGTGGCCGAGGTCGGAGTGTTCGTCGTGGACACGACCCTGCCGGACCCGCTGGCCGCGCCGGCGCTGGCCGACCTCGACGACTTCTACCACCGTCACGGCTTCGTCGTGCTCCGCGGCCTGCACTCCACCGCGTTCCTCGACCGGGTCGAGCGGGAGTGCGGCGCGGCGCAGCAGGCGGTCCTCGCCGGGACGGTGTCCGAGCGCTATGGCTCCACGCAATACCTGGACGCCCGTTACCTGAATCGGACGGGCCTGGGCCGGGCGGATCTGGGTCGGGCGGATCTGGGTCGGGCGGGTCAGGCCGACGGCGTGACGGGCCCCTCCGGACGGGCCTCGAACGGAACGAAGCCTGCCGGCGCCGATACCGGGATCGAGGCCGATACCGGGATCGAGGCCGATGCCGAGGCGTACGTGAACTACGTCGAACACGTCGAGGAGCTCGCCCCGGCCGTGCGGGCGGCGGCGACCCATCCGCTCATGGTCGCCCTGCTGCGCCGCCTGCTCGGCGCGGACGTGTGGATGAGCCCCAGCGAGAACGCCGGCGTGGTCTTCCAGGACGCCCGGCCCGGCCGCGAGTCCGGCTACAGCCGGATCGGCTGGCACTCGGACTGGCAGGCGATGCCGAGTCTCGACGTCTGGCCCGGCTGCGCGTTCACCCTGCACGTGGACGCGACCAGCCCGGCCAACGGCTTCCTGCGGGTGGTGCCCGGATCCCACCGCTGGGCCACGCCGGCGCCCTACCGCAACATCAACAACGTCGCCGTGCCCGCGGACGCCCGCCCGAGCGGGGGACACACCGACGCCGAGCCGCCCTACGAGATGCCGCTCGGATTCGAGAAGATCCCGGGGGAGATCGCCGTCTACGCCGAGCGCGGCGATCTGCTGCTGCACGACGCCTACCTGTGGCACTCGGCGGCCCGCGCGACGGAGAACGCCACGACCCGCCGGCACGTGCGGGCCGGCTATTACAGCGGCGACCCGGCCTCCTATCGCGACCAGTTCATCAAGAACGCCGCTCGCTGACGCGCGCCCCGGCCGAGGCCGGGCGGATCGGGCCGCGACCGCGTGGCCCGCGTGATCCGCGCGGCCCGCGCGGTGACGCGGTCGGCTGCGGCGCCGTCAGAACAGGAAGTACCGCTGGGCCATCGGTAGCTCGCGCACCGGATCGGCCTCGACGGCGTCGCCGTCGATCGAGACCGTGAACGTGTCCGGGTCGACGCGGATGTCCGGCGTCGCGGTGTTCTCCGGCAGATCGGCCTTGCCGCGCCGGCGCACGTCCTCGACCGGGACCACGGGGGTGGCCAGGCCCAGCCGTTCGGGCAGCCCGTCGGAGATCGCCGCGGGCGCGACGAAGGTCAGCGACGAGGCGGCGGCCGGACCCCGCGCGGCCCCCCACATCGGGCGGGGCAGCACCGGCTGCGGGGTCGGGATGGAGGCGTTGGCGTCGCCCATGGCCGCCCAGGCGATGAACCCGCCCTTGAGGACCAGCGACGGCCGCACCCCGAAGAACGCGGGATCGTAGAGCACCAGGTCCGCGAGCTTGCCGGGCTCGACCGAGCCGATCTGCGCGTCCAGCCCGTGCGCCACCGCCGGGCAGATCGTGTACTTGGCGACGTACCGCCGGGCCCGCGCGTTGTCGGCCGGGCCGTCCCCCGGCAGGGCCCCGCGACGACGCTTCATCACGTGGGCCGTCTGCCAGGTGCGCAGCACGACCTCGCCGATCCGGCCCATCGCCTGCGAGTCCGAACCGATCATCGAGATGGCGCCGAGGTCGTGCAGGATGTCCTCTGCGGCGATCGTCGACGGCCGGATCCGNCTCTCGGCGAAGGCCAGATCCTCGGGCACACCGGGGTTGAGATGGTGGCAGACCATCAGCATGTCCAGGTGTTCGTCGAGGGTGTTGACGGTGTGCGGGCGGGTCGGGTTCGTCGACGACGGCAGCACGTTGGCGGCGGCGGCGACGGTGATGATGTCCGGGGCGTGGCCGCCGCCGGCGCCCTCGGTGTGGTAGGCGTGGATGGCCCGCCCGGCGATGGCGGCGAGGGTGTCCTCGACGAAGCCGGCCTCGTTGAGCGTGTCCGAGTGCAGCGCCACCTGGACTCCGGCGGCGTCGGCGACGCGCAGGCAGGCGTCGATCGCGGCGGGCGTCGTGCCCCAGTCCTCGTGCAGCTTGAACCCGGCCGCGCCGGCCCGGAGCTGTTCCCACATCGACGCGTCGCTGACCGTGTTTCCCTTGCCGAGCAGGACGACGTTCACCGGCCAGTCATCCATCGCCGAGAGCATCCGGCCGAGGTTCCACGAGCCCGGCGTCACGGTGGTCGCCTTCGTGCCCTCGGCCGGCCCGGTGCCGCCGCCGATGAGGGTCGTGATCCCGGCGCCGAGTGCCTCGGGGACCTGCTGCGGGCAGATCAGGTGCACGTGGCAGTCGACCGCGCCCGCGGTGAGGATCTTCCCGTTCCCGGCGATGATCTCGGTGCCGGGCCCGATGACCAGGTCGGGATGAACGCCGTCCATCGTGTCCGGGTTGCCGGCCTTGCCGAGCGCGACGATCCGCCCGTCGCGGATGCCGACGTCCGCCTTGATCACGCCCCAGTGGTCGAGCACGACGGCACCGGTGATGACGAGATCGGGGGCGCCCTCGGCGCGAGTTGCCCGCGACTGGCCCATGGACTCGCGGATGACCTTGCCGCCGCCGAAGACCGCCTCGTCGCCGCTGCCGCGGAGCGCCGGACCGCGGCTGCGGTCCTCGGTCACCTCGATGAGCAGGTCGGTGTCGGCGAGGCGGATGCGGTCGCCGACCGTCGGTCCGTACAACGAGGCGTAGCGGGAGCGGTCCAGCCGGCTCATGAGCCCTCTCCGAGGTAACCCGGCAGGTCGCCGACCGCCGCAGCCGGGCCCTCCCGGCCGTCGTGGCCCTCGCGCCCGTCGAGCGGGCCGGCCGACTCCGGACGCAGGCCGGGCACGATGCGGGCGCCGGCCAGCGGGACGAGGTCGACCTCGCGTTCCACCCCGGGCTCGAAGCGGACCGCGGTGCCGGCGGGCACCGCCAGCCGGTGCCCCCACGCGACGCCGCGGTCGAAGTCGAGCGCCGGGTTGGCCGCGGCGAAGTGGTAGTGCGACCCGACCTGCACCGGACGGTCGCCGGTGTTGCGGACCAGCACCGTCCGGACGGGCCGCCCCGGGTTGATCTCGACGGGGTCCTCGCCCGGCAGGACCTCACCGGGGATCACGCGATCGGCTGGTGCACGGTGACCAGCTTGGTGCCGTCCGGGAACGTCGCCTCGACCTGGACCTCGGCGAGCATCTCCGGCACCCCCTCCATGACGTCGTCCCGGGTGAGCACGCCGCGCCCGGCGGTCATCAGGTCAGCGACGCTGCGACCGTCGCGGGCGCCCTCCAGCAGGAACGAGGTGAGCAGGGCGGTTGCCTCGGGATGGTTCAGCCGCAGCCCGCGGGCGCGTCGTTCCCGGGCGAGTCCGGCCGCCACGTGGATGAGCAGCCGTTCCTGTTCATGGGGGCTCAGCAGCACGAACGCGAAGCCTAGCAGGCGCTGCCAATGATGCCGGCGTCGCCGCGGGCCGCCCGGATGGTCGGTGCACGGGTTCCGCGGCACTCCCGCCCGTTCGTCATTCGACCGCCGCCCGATGTCGGGCAGGTGAACGTTGAACCGCTTTCGGGGCATCCAGGTTTCGGTGACGTTTCGGTCGGCGGGAATCCCGGGGGCGGTGGTGGAGCCTGACCGGCCCGGCGGCGAGAATGGAGTTACTGGCAATTCACACAGGTGCGATGAGACGGATACGCCTCCTTCCTAGCGTCCGGGAGACCNCTCGGGCAGGTCGGATCGACCGGCCGATGGGGTGTGCCCGAGACGAGTGTGATGGGGGTTTGGTGACAACAGGTCTGGATCGGCGGGGTTTTCTCCGCCGGGGTGTGGGAGTGACCGCGGGAGCGACTCTGCTCACCGTCGGCGGGAGCGGCCTGCTCGCCGCCTGCGGCAGCGACGACAGCGGCGACTCGGGCTCGGGCGGTTCCGGCGCAGCCTCGTTCGGGACGCTCGGCGTCCGCCTGTCGTGGATCAAGAATGTGGAGTTTGCCGGGGAGTACCTCGCCGACCAGCGCGGCTACTACAAGGCGGCCGGTTTCTCCGGCGTCAACCTGATCGCGGGCGGCCCGTCGGCGACGCCGCAGGACACCGACGTCGCCACCGGTAAGGCCTTCATCGGAATCTCCTCGCCGGACATCACCGGGACCGCGATCGCCCAGGGCGCCCCCCTGAAGATCATCGGTGCGCAGTACCAGAAGAACCCGTTCGCCATCCTGTCCATGGCCAAGAGCCCCATCAGGACGCCGCAGGACCTGGTCGGCAAGAAGATCGGTGTGCAGGCGACCAACGAGTCTGTCTGGTCGGCGTTCCTGAAGGCGAACAAGCTCGACCCGTCGTCCATCACGAAGGTGCCGGTGGAGTTCGACCCGCTGCCGCTGACCACCGGAACGGTCGACGGCTGGTTCGCCTTCGTGACGAACGAGCCGAACCTGCTGCGGGTCAAGGGCTTCGACGTCACCACCTTCCTGCTCGCCGACCACAACTATCCGCTGGTTTCGGAGACCTTCATGGTCACCGACGAGTCGATCGCGAAGAACCGCGACAAGGTGAAGGCGGCGCTGACCGCCGAGATCCGCGGCTGGAAGGACGCCACCTCCGACGCCTCGCTCGGCGCCAAGCTCGCCGCCACCGTCTACGGCAAGGACCTCGGCCTGGACGAGAAGGAACAGGGCCTGGAAAGCGCCGACCAGAACAAGCTCATCCTCACCGAGGAGACGAAGAAGAACGGGCTGTTCACACTCACCGACACTCTGGTCGAGGAGAACATCGCCACCCTCAAGCTCGCCGGCGTCGACATCACCGCCGAAAAGCTGTTCGATCTGTCCATCATCCGAGAGCTGTACAAGGAGAAGCCGGAACTCGTATGAGTGCAGCCGCCACGCCCATGCCGGAGCCGACCTCGGGACCGTCGGCTCCCTCAGCTCCTGCCCCTGGTTCCGGCGTGAGTGTGGTGGGCCTGCGCAAGGAGTTCCGCCTCGGCCGCACGTCGATTCTGGCCCTCGACGACGTCAACCTCGCCACCGCGGAGGGCTCGTTCCTGACGCTCATCGGGCCGTCGGGCTGCGGGAAGTCGACGGTGCTGCGCATCCTCGCCGATCTCGACGCGCCCAGCGCCGGTGAGGTGCTGGTGCTCGGAGAGCATCCGGCGACCGCCCGTCGTGGCCACCACCTCGGCATCGCCTTCCAGGACTCGGCGCTGCTGCCGTGGCGCTCGGTCGAGGCCAACATCCGGCTGCCGCTGGAGGTCGCCGGCGTGAAGGCGAACCGGGCGGTGATCGCGGACCTGATTCGGCTGGTGGGGCTCACCGGCTTCGAGAAGGCCCGCCCGGCGCAGTTGTCCGGCGGGATGCGCCAGCGGGTCGCGATCGCGCGCGCCCTCGTCGTCGAGCCCCGCATCCTGCTGCTTGACGAACCGTTCGGCGCCCTCGACGACATGACCCGCCAGCGGCTGAACTTCGAGCTCCTGCGGATCTGGGGCGAACGGGCCACGACGACCCTGCTCGTCACCCACTCCATTCCCGAGGCGGTGATCCTCTCCGACACCGTCGCGGTGATGAGCGCCCGGCCGGGCCGCATCTCCTCGCTCGTCGACATTGACCTGCCCCGGCCGCGCACCCCGGAGATGCTGCGCTCGGCGCGGTTCCACGAGCTGCACGACGAGCTCTCGGCGCTGCTGTTCGCCGGCGGCGAGACGGCGGCGGACACGGTGGGGATACCGGCAGCCGACCCCGCCCGGAGCGGCGCATGACCACCCTGCAGGACGCCGCCTTCGGGGCCACCGGCGGCGGTCCGGGCGGGCCCGGGGGACCGGGAAGATCACCCGGACCGGGCGGGTCGGGCGGACCTGGCGGACCGGGCGGGTCGGGCGCGGGCCGTCGCCGCGACGGGGCCGGGCCGGGCGCCGATCGGCCGGCCTGGATCGGCGGCGCGGCCGGGATCGTCGGGCTGATCGCGCTGTGGTGGGTGCTCGCGGTCACCGTGCTCGACAACGGCGGGGTGGTGCCCACCCCGTGGGAGGTCGTGCGGGCGCTGTGGGATGACCACCGGCTCATGTGGACGTCGGCGAAGTCGACGGTCCAGATCGCGGCGAAGGGGTGGTTGATCGGCAACGGCCTGGCCATCGGCCTCGCCGTGGTGTTCTTCGGGGTGCCGGTGGTGGAGCGGGTGCTGCTGCAGATCGGCGTGGCGTCCTACTGCCTGCCGATCATTGCGATCGGCCCGATCCTGACCACCGTGTTCGACGGCAGCACCCCGCAGATCGCCCTGGCCGGCATCTCCGTGTTCTTCACGACGATGGTCGGCACCCTGCTCGGACTGCGGGCCGCGGACCCGGCGAGCCTCGACGTGGTGCGGGCCAGCGGTGGCGGCGCCTGGAAGCAGATGCGGTACATCCGGCTGCGGGCCGCCCTGCCGAGCACCTTCGCCGGGCTGCAGATCGCCGCGCCGGCGGCCGTCCTCGGCGCGATCATCGGTGAGTTCCTCGGCGCCGACCGGGGGCTCGGCGTGGCCATGGTCCACTCCCAGCAGGCCCTGGAGGTCCCGCGGACGTGGGCGCTGGCCGTGGTCGCCTCCGCGGTCGCCGGACTGGGCTACGCGCTGACCGCGCTCGTGGCCCGGCTGCTCACCCCATGGGCGCCGCGCGGTAACCCGGGAGGCGGGCAGTGACGGCCGGCTCCCCGGCGGCGACCGCCGCGGAACCGGCCACGGCCGGCTCCGCACCTCCGGTGGCGGCTGCGGGTCGCGGCACGCACGTGCTGCTCGCGGCGATCCTGCTGCGGGTCGGGCGCACCGTGCTGTCCGTCGTCGCGTCGGCCGCCGTGATCGTGGGTCTCTGGTACGCGTTCATCGCCGTGTTCGATCTCAACCCGCTGGTCGCCAAGGATCCGCAGGCGGTGTGGAAGTACCTGTTCACGGCCGACAAGGCCGCCGAGAGCCGCCGGGCGATCCTCGACGGGCTGTGGCACACCCTCGGCGACGCCGGGGTCGGGTACGCGGCGGGCACCGTGGCCGCGATCGTCGTCGCCGTGACCTTCGTGCTGTTCCGCTCGGTGGAACGGGCGCTGATGCCGGTGGCGATGATGCTGCGGTCGGTGCCGCTCGTGGCGATGATTCCGCTGCTCACCCTGATCTTCGGTCGGGGCCTGACCGCGGTCGGGGTCATCGCCGGGATCATCGTGTTCTTTCCGTCGCTGGTGAACCTGGTCTTCGGGCTGCGGTCCGGTCCGCCGGCCGCCGCCGACCTGGTCCTCGCCTATGGAGGCGGTCCCGCGACCGTGCTGCGCAAGGTCGCGCTGCCCAGCGCCCTACCGGCGCTGTTCGTCTCCGCGCGGATCGCCGTCCCGGGCGCGGTCATCGGTGCGCTGCTCGCCGAGTGGCTGGCGACCGGCGAAGGGCTCGGCTACTACATGCAGCGTGCACAGCAGACGTTCAACTACGGCGGGGTGTGGGCCTCGGTGGTAGTGATCACCGTGGCGAGCATCGCGCTGTACGCCGTCGTCGGCTTCGTCGAGGCGATCGTCCTGGCGCGGTACGGGCCGAACTCGGGTCGGAGCAGGTAGCGGTGATTGTGATGCCCGCAATGGTGTCGTCGATCGCACCCGCCGCCTCGTCCGGACGGGCCATCCTGGGGCGGTCGGTTCTCCGCCGTGCCCCTCGTCGCCCCCCGGCCTGCCCTCCCGCGGCGTATCTGGCAATTCCCCTGCGATATAACAAAAATCGGCGCGAATTACGCGATGTTCCCGGGCGGCCGCCTTCCCTGCCTGCCGTCTTCGGATGTAGATGCGCCGCCGGCGCCGGCCGGCGGACGAAGGGCTGCCTTTGAACGTCGAATGCACCAGCCTCGGACCCCGGCTGATGGCGGCGCCCGGCCGGGTGGTCCGGCCGACGCGGACGGTTTCCGCCGGTTCGGCCACATATCCGCGGGCGCCAGCCCGCACGGAGTCGCCCGTGGTGATCCCACGCCTGGACCGGCATGAACCCCCGCCGGATCCGGCCGGTCCGATCGGGCACCTCCCGGTGACCGGCGTGGGCCGGTTGTCCCCCTCGGCCGCCGAGCTGGCCCGCCTGCGCCGGGTCGCCGACGGCGAGGAGGAGGCCGACCTAGTCGTGCGCGGCGGCCTGGTCGTCGTCGTGCACGACGGCACGGTGGTCAACCGCGACATCCTCATCGTCGGGCGGTACATCGCCGCCGTGACCAGGCCCGGGGTGCTCAGCGGTCGGCGCTCCCTCGACGCCGCCGGTCGTTACGTCGTCCCCGCCTACGTCGACGCCGGGCTGCGGGTCGAGGAGACGCTGCTCAGCGCGGGCGAGCTGGCCCGTCTGCTCATCCCGCGCGGGACGGTGACGCTGCTGACCGACCCGGCGGCGCTGCTCGCGCTCGGCGGGGCCCAGGGCTCGGAGCTCGCCACCGGCTCCGCGACGCCACTGCGGGTACTGCTCCGTTCGGGCGGTGGCCTCGCTCCCGCCGCCGACCTGGCGCTCGCCGCGCCGGTCCCGCCCGTCGCACCGGCCTCCGGTCCCACGGTGATCCCGCCCACCTCACCGACCACCACCTCGGTCGTCGAGGTGAGCCCGGCGCCGCCGGGGGCCGGGGTGAGCGGCCTGTCCGCGCTGGGCGCGGGTCCGGTGGCGGACCCCGCCGGACTGCGCTGGGCGTTGGACTACCCCGGCCCGACCAGGACCAGGACGGTCACCGAACTCGCCACCCACGGCCATCTCGACCATGACGTGCGGCTCGCCGTCGGCCAGGGCATGGGCCCGATCGACGCCATCCGGCACGCCACCCTGCTCCCGGCCCGGTCGCACGGCCTGGACTCGGCGTTGGGCTCCATCGCCCCCGCCCGGCTGGCCGACCTGCAGGTGGTGACCACGCTCGCCGGCACCGCCCCCCCCGACGTGGTGGTGGCGGGCGGCCGGATCGCCGCCGAACACGGGCGCCCGCTGTTCGACAACCACGATGTGGCGCCGGCCTGGGCCGTCGGCCGGATCCGGCTGCCGGCGAACCTGCATGCCGGATCCTTCCTCGGCCCCGGCCTGAGCCGGGCGGGCAGGCAGGACGTCAGCGTCGCGGCGGTGAGCATCGACGTGCCCCGCGAGCCGGCCGCCCACCCGGTCGCGGGCGGTCCGGGACGCAGTCCCCTGGGCGGTGCGGGTCCCGAGCCGGCGACGGCGACGGCCCGCCGGCACGGCGTGCGCACGGTGCGGGTGCAGCCGACGGTGCACGACGGGTACGCGGTCGCCGATCCCACCCGCGACCTGCACAAGGTCGCGGTCTTCGAGCGGGACGGCGGCGGCGGCCCCATCGACGTCGGGCTGATCCGCGGCTGCGGGCTCAACCGCGGCGCGCTCGGGGTGTCGACGATGCACGCGCCCGGCCACGTGGTCGTGGTCGGAGCCCGCGACGACGACATGCTGACCGCCGCCCGGGCGGTCGAGGGCATGGGTGGCGGGTTCGTCGTCGTGGACCAGGGCTGGGTGCGGGCGGCCTGCCCGCTGCCGTTGCTGGGCCTGATGAGCGACGCCCCGTGGGAGGCGGTGCTCGGCGAGCTGGCCGCCGTCGACACCGCCGCGGCCGATCTCGGCTGCCGGCTGCCGTTTCCGCTGCGGACCCTGGCGACCCTCGGCCGGCTGCTCTACACCCGTCCCTGACGGCCCTGCCCCTTGATCGCCTGGTTACCGGCACCGATCCCGATCGATCCTCCCCCTGGATCGGCCGCCGGACGGGTGGGGCGCGTCAGCCCCCGTCGGCCGCCCGCGGCCGGTGGGGCAGGGCGGGCCCCCCACCGGGGATGGCCCATCCGGGCGATGCGGGCGATGCGGGCGGCGCGGGTGTTGCGGGTGTTGCCGGATGGTCGATGCCGGTCTGGGCTCGCACGTGCGCGGCGCACTCGCGCAGGTCGCGGTGCACCTGGTCGGTCAGGTGCCAGGTACGGCCCGCGCCGTCACCGCCCACCTGGACCAGGCCGGCGTGGAGCAGGCTGATGAGCTGGGCGCGTGCCTGCGACCGGTCCACGCCCAGCAGGGCGGCCGCCTGCGCGGTGCGCAGCCGGTGGGTCTGGCGCAGCGCGGTGACGAGCTGGAGGTCGGCCCGACCCAGCGGCCGGCCGAGCCGCTCGCGGGCCGCGACGTACCGGGCGAAGGCCAGGTCCGCAGGGGTGGCGGGCAGGGTGGCGACGATCGTCCGCTCGGTCGGATGCCCGAAGCGGGGAGCTGCCAGACCGTGGCGGAGCTGGTCGGCGACGGCCCGGCCGATCCCGTGCCCGGTGCGCTGGGCGATCCCGGCCCGCCGGAAGGCGTCGGCGAGCAGGGGGTTGCGCGGGCGGGGTGGCCCCGTGAGCGCGGTCCCCGGCGGCGGTCCGGCGGCCGGCGCCACGGGATTCGTGATCTCGATGCGGTCGTCGGCCCACCGCACGTGGACGGCGCCGGGAACGTCATAGTCCCGATGGGTCAGCGCGTTGGTAACCAGCTCCCGGAACGCCTCCTCCGAAAAGGCGGGAACGTGCACCCGGAGGAGCTCGAATCGGATCACCTGTTCGGTGTTGCGGGCGCGGAAGCGGGCGAGCAGCTCCTCGGCGAGCCGGAACAGCGGCCAGTGGAAGAAGTCGTTCACCACGGCCGTGTCGGCCCGCATGACCTGCATCGCCGCCTCGTGCCAGGGCAGGAACCAGCGGATCGCCTCCGGCCGGCCGAACAACAACAGAGCCTCGGGCAGCAGGACCGGCTCCGACCGGCCCCGCCCCGTGCCGCCCTNCCCCGTGCCGCCTGCCCCCGACTCCGCGTTCGGCTCTGACGCACCGTCCGGACGGGCTACACCGAGGGCGGCGGCCAGCTCACGGTCCGGCAGCCCGGCGAGACCGGTGTCGGCGCGCGACCCCGCGGCGCCCACCAGCCGACGGAACCGCTCGAACTCGCGAGGGTCGAGGTCCGTCCACCTCGCCTCGTCGACCGGCCGCCCCCAACCCCGCACCGTCATGAGTTCTGCGCCTCCCGGCCGAATCCGATCCCCATCGTAGGTCGCGGTGCAGGTCGTCGACCTGCGATGTCGCTCCCGCTGAGTGTCGGATATCCGCTGTTCCCACCGCGGTCGGGACACCCCCGAACGCTGGACCTACCCGCCTATCGGATCGTCGTTTGCCGGAACTCGGTGCGGCGGGCGGTGGTGCGCGGCCGGTCCCGGCCGTCGGACGGTTGCCCGGAGCCGCTCGTCGGCAGCCGGGTCGCCCGGTCGACGAGGGATGCCAGCACGCGGCGCAGCGCGACTCCCGCGGCGTCGGCCCGGATGCTCACCTCCTCGGCGGGGTCGGCATCATCGCCTCTCAGCGGGTCGCCCCGCGGCGGGTCGCCGATCAGGGGCAGGCCGTCGAGGTCGAACCGTTCCTGCAGCGCGAGGTCCTCGTCGAGCACCGCCTGCTCGAAGCGGGCGGCCTCGGCCATCCGCGCGGCGTCCCCGCCCAGGTCGTCGCGCAGCAGCCTGGTGTAGATCCGGGTGGATCCCTCGTCCTCCGGCTGAAGGCAGAACTGGATCGTGTTGATCATCCCGGCATCCGGGTAGTCCAGGCGCAGGCGCAGCATGAACGGCGGCCGGTACACGTAGGTCGACCAGCGGCGCTGCACGAGCGGATGCTCGCCGGTGGCGACCTTGGGGTCCTCCGGGTTGGCGACCCGCTGTTCCATCTGCACGACGAATCCGTCGTCGTCCTGCGTCACCCGGTAGGGCGCGACCACGGTGTCCTCGCCGGCGCCGATCGTGCCGGCGTGCACGAACGGGAAGTGCGCCGTGTCCAGGAAGTTGTCGGCGAGCAGGCCGGCGCAGGCGGAGGACCGCGACGGCTCGAGCCAGACCGAGTCGAAACCCGCCTCGTCCGCCTCGGGGACCTCGATCAGGTCGGCGAACGGTTCCTCCGGCGCGATCCAGATCAGGCCGTGCCGCTCCACCACGCCCCACGGTGGGGCGGCCCTGGCCCGTCTGGGGGCGGGCACCCCGGGGCCCAGGGCGGGAACCGCGGTGCACTCGCCGGAGACGACGAAACGCCAGCCGTGATAGCCGCAGACGAGCTCGTGCGCATCCACCCGGCCGGCCGACAGCGGTGCAAGCCGGTGCGGGCACCGATCGGCGAACGCCGCCAGGCCATCATCCAGACGGGCGAGGACCCACGGCTCGCCCAGCAGCCGCACCGCCACCGGTTCGTCGGCGACCTCACCGGACCGTGCCACCGGATGCCAACCGTGGCGCAATGCGGCGTTGGTGTTCGTCAGACGACGTGACATGCCCACCTCGCTCGGTCGCGTGCCGCCGGCGGCGATTGGCTCGCCGGCCCGGTGCGGTGTTCGGACCCCGCGATCTGGCCGGGCCCGTCCCCCGGGCGGACCATCCTCCCCAGGGGGCCATCCTCCCGGTCGGACCCTCATCCGGATGGAACTGCTCGCCCCGGCGCGCGCACCCGCATTCCGGTGGCGACGTGATCCCGGCGCCGGAACGGGGCGACTCCGTGTGGTGCATGGTCCCGGCGGGCCATGCCGTCGCGGTACTCATCGGTCCCGCTATGACACGCCAGGAATGACGGAGAACCGCGCGTTCTGGACACAGAGGGGACAAAGGTCCCATTTCCGGAGTGAAACGGCGCTGTCTTTCGACTTGACGTCGCGCATGTAACAATTGGTGACGGTCTACTGGGCGGTTGGTAATGGTTCGGGTCGGTCGGATGCGGCGACTGCCCCGGTGGTGCGGGGTGCAACGGCCTCGGCCCGATCGGGCGGCCTCACGGAGTGTCTGCGTGGTCGAACATCATCGTAACTTTCCGCCTCTAGGGTCGGTTGCCATGCACCGTTCGTCCGCCTGCCCCGCTGCCCCTCGGCTCGTCGGCCGGTCCCGCCGGTCGAACCCACCCGGATGTTCCGCCGCGGGTCCGATCGGGCGGGTGCGGTTCATGGCCCGGCGCACACGGTCCTGGCGGCCGTGCTCCCGCCAGCAGCGGTCCCGGTGGGCGTGGTCCCTGTGACGGCCGGCGGGACGACGTCCGCGATGTTCCGGCCCCGCACGGTCGGTGAGGCGGTGGAGATGCTCGCCGCCGCGCACGACTCCGGTGCCGCGGTGGCGCTGCTGGGCGGTGGCACCGATCTGGTTCCCGCGCTGCGGTCCGGGGAGCGTGCCGCGGAGGTGGTCGTCGCGCTGCGCCGGGTGCTCGAACTGCGGGTCCGCGGTGCCGGGGCGGACAGCCTGACCATCGGCGCGGGAGTGACCTACACGGACCTGGCGGGCTGGTCGCTCTCGCCCGGCCTGGCCCGGGCCGCCCGGGTGGTCGGCTCCGTCCAGATCCGCAACACCGGCACGGTCGGCGGTGCGCTGGGGTCGGCGCGACCCGCCGGCGACCTGCTGACCTTCCTGACCGCCGCCGACGCCGAGGTGCTCACCACCTCGCCCCGAGGATCGGACCGGCTGCCGTTGCCACGCTTCCTTGCCGAGGGGCTGGCCCCGGACGCACTCGTCACGGCGGTGCGGCTGGCCCGCCCGGGCGGTCCGCAGGTCTACCTCAAGATCGGTGAGCGGCAGGCCGCGTACCCCGCGGTCGTCTCGTGCGCGGTCCTGGTGGACCGGGTGCGCCACCGGCTGACGTGTGCGGTCGGGGGAGTGGGCCTGCTGCCGGCCCGGATGGAGGCGGCCGAGCGGTACGCCCGCGACGAGGTCGACTGGTCGACCGGGACGGTGTCCTCAGCGGCGGCCCGACGCTTCGGCGACCTGGTCGTCGAGGCGGCCACCCGGATCACTCCCGCGCTGCCCGCGGGCCCGCGGGGCTCCGCGGAGTACCGCTGGCACGCGGCGGGGGTGCTCGCCGGCCGGGCGTTCGCCCGCTGCCTCCACGTGACCGCGCCCCCGGCCAGCGGCCCTGTCGGGGACTTTGCCGCCGGCGGGCAGCCGTGACCGCGGTGCCCGCGGACGGCCTCGACGCCGGGGCGGAGGGTGCGGACAGGGCCGGCGGGGCGGCCGGGGCGGACGGCGGCGAGAGCTACCGGCTGAACGTCGACGGCTTCCTGCGCACGGTGAACGGCGCCTCGATCGGGGATTCGCTGCTCACCGTGTTGCGGGACACCCTTGGGGTGACGGCGGTGAAGGACGCATGCGAGCAGGGCCGGTGCGGGGCCTGCTCGGTGCTGCTGGACGGCCGGCTCGCGGCGTCCTGCACGGTGCTCGCCGCGGACGCCGACGGCACCCGGGTGGTCACCGTCGCCGGGTTGGGCGGTGCGGGGCTGGCCCGGGCGGTCCGGGCGATGTTCCTCGCCGAGGGGGCGGTGCAGTGTGGCTTCTGCACCCCGGGCTTCGTGGTCGCGGTGACGGATCTGCTCACCCGCCATCCGGACGCCGACGAGGAGGAGATCCGCGAGGCGCTGGCCGGCAACATCTGCCGGTGCACCGGCTATGGCCGCATCCTCGCCGCCGTGCGGGCGGTCCAGGCTGAGCGCGGCGCCCTCCGTTCGGGGGATGCTCACTCATCTGGGGAGACCCAGCGTCACGGGGAGACCCAGCGTCACTCGGACGGGGGTCCGGATGGGTGGTGAGGCCGTGAGCGGTGGGATCGGGCGGTCGGTGCGTCGCCCGGATGGACCAGACAAGGCGAGCGGAGTCTTCCGGTACGCCGGGGACCTGCGGGTGCCGGGGATGCTGCACGCGCGCACGCTGCGCTCGCCGCATCCACGGGCCCGCCTCGGGCGAATCGACGCCGCGGCGGCCCGCCGCCTGCCCGGGGTGGCCGCCGTGGTCACGGCCGCCGACGTGCCGGGCGTGGCCACCTACGGGCTGATCGTCGCCGACCAGCCGGTCTTCGCCGCCGCGGAGGTGCGCTACGCCGGGGAGCCGGTCGCCGCCGTGGCCGCGGTCGACGTCGCGACCGCCCGCCGCGCGCTCGCCGCGATCGAGGTGGACTACGAGCCGCTGCCTCCCTCGACCGACCCGGAGCGGGTGCTGGCCGCGGATGCGGAATCCCTGCACCCCGCCGGCAACCTGTTTCGCGAGATCGACATCCGGCACGGCGAGCCCGGGGTCGACGGTTCCGTCGTCGTCGAGGACCGTTACGTGGTCGGCATGCAGGACCAGGCGTTCCTGGCACCGGAGGCGGCCCTGGTCAGCCCGGCGGCCGACGGTGGAGTGGACCTGCTCGTCGCGACCCAGTGGCTGCACTCGGACCGCGAGCAGCTCGCCGCCTGCCTGGGCATCCCGGAGAACCTCGTCCGCCTCACCCTGGCGGGCGTGGGGGGTGCGTTCGGGGGGCGCGAGGACGTCACCCTCCAGATCCACGGCGCGCTGCTGGCCCGGGCGACGGGTGCGCCGGTGCGGATCGCCTACGACCGCGTCGAGTCCTTCCTCGGCCATCCGCACCGCCATCCCGCCCGGATGTGGTTCCGGCACACCGCGACCGCCGACGGCGAACTGGTCAGCGTCCAGGCCAACGTCGTCCTGGACGGCGGTGCCTACGCGTCGTCCTCCCCCGCGGTGCTCGCGAACGCGGTCACCCACGCCGCCGGCCCCTACCGGGTTCCCCACGCGCGGCTGCGCGGGGTGGCCGTGCGGACCAACAACCCGCCCTGCGGGGCCATGCGGGGTTTCGGCGTGCCGCAGGTGACCATCGGCCACGAGGCCCAGATGGACCGGTTGGCGGACGCGCTCGGCATGGACCCCGTCGAGCTGCGGATCCGCAACGCCGTCCGACCGGGGGATGTCCTGCCGACGGGGCAGGTACTCGGCGCCCCGCTGCCGGCGCGTGAGCTCATCCAGCTCGTCGCCGCCCGCCCGCTGCCCCCGCCGCCAACCGCGGACGTCACCGGCCTCGCCCTGCCCGGCGGGCTGCCCGCCGCGGCGGAGCCGGGCCGGGTGCGCCGCGGCGTCGGCTACGCCCTTGCCTACAAGAACCTCCTCTTCTCGGAAGGCATGGACGACTCCTCGGCCGCCCGCGTCCGGCTGGACCTGACCGACGACGGCACGCCGCGCGTCCGTGTGCACAGCGCCTGCGCCGAGGTCGGCCAGGGTTTCGTCACCATCGCCGGCCAGATCGCCCGCACCGAGCTCGGGGTCGAACAGGTCGTCCTCGCCCCCGCGGACACCGCGGTCGGCAGCGCCGGCTCCACCAGCGCCTCCCGCCAGACCTGGATGAGCGGCGGCGCCGTGCGCGGTGCCTGCGTCGCGGTCGCCGATCGGCTGCTTGCCCGGGTCGCGCGGGCCGCCGACCTGCCGGCCGAGGTCGTCGAGGCCCCCCGGCGCACCCTGCGGATCGCCGCCGGACACATCGTCGGCGCGGAGGCCGGGCTGCGCATCGGCATCGCCGACGCCCTGGCCGAAGGTCCGATCGAGGCCGACTACACGTTCCACCACCGGCGGACGACCGCGCTGGACGCCGAGGGTCAGGGCGATCCGCACGTGGCGTTCGCCGGCGCGGCCCACCGCGCGGTCGTCGACGTGGACATCGATCTCGGCCTGGTCCGGGTGGTGTCGATGGCGCTGGCCCAGGACTGCGGCACCGTGCTCAACCCCCTGTCCCTGCGCGGACAGGTCGAGGGGGGCACCGCCCAGGGGCTGGGTCTCGCGCTGATGGAGGAGCTGATCACCGTCGACGGGGTGGTGGTCAACCCTACCTTCCATGACTACCTGCTGCCGACCATCGCGGACGTCCCCGACCTGGACTTCGTCGCCGTCACCGAGCCGCAGCCCGACGCGCCCTACGGGGTCAAGGGCGTCGGCGAGGCGCCGACCTGCACCGCCACCCCCGCGATCGTCGCCGCCATCCGGGCGGCGGTCGGGCGGGACCTGCGGCGGGTCCCGGTGCGCCCGCAGGACCTCGTCGACCTCCCGACCCGCCCCGACCTCCCGACCGGCTCCGACGTTCCGGCTGGCGTCGACGTTCCGATCCGCGCCGGCGTCGACCCGGCTGGAGGTGCTTCGACGGCATGAGTGCGTACCTCCCGGACACGCCGGCACGCCTGCCGGAGCGGCCGCAGGTGCTGCGGTCCCGTCGGGTGGCCCTGCCCGACGGCGAGCGGCCGGCGGCGGTGCACCTCGCCGACGGTCGGATCACCGCGATCACCGAGCCCACCGAGGTGCCGGCGGACGCCCTGGTCACCGACCTCGGCGACCTGGCGTTGCTACCCGGTGTGGTCGACAGCCACGTGCACGTCAACGAGCCGGGTCGGACGGAGTGGGAGGGTTTCGCGACCGCGACCCGCGCCGCGGCGGCGGGCGGCGTCACCACGATCATCGACATGCCGTTGAACGCGATTCCGCCGACGACCTCCCTCACGGCGCTCGCGACCAAGCGGGCGGTGGCCGAAGGTCAGATCGCCGTCGACGTCGGGTTCTGGGGCGGCATCATCGGCGCCGACACCCGTAATCTCGCCGATCTGGCCGCCCTGCACGACGCCGGTGTCTTCGGTTTCAAGGCGTTCCTGGCTCCGTCGGGGGTCGAGGAGTTCCCGCACGTCTCGATGGAGGTGCTGGCCGCCGCCGCCCGGCACACCGCCCGGATGGGCGCCCTCACCGTTGTGCACGCAGAGTCGCCCGCCGTCCTCGCGGCAGCACCGCCGGTGGCCGGGCGGGCCTTCGCGAGCTGGCTGGCCTCCCGGCCCGCGGCGGCGGAGACGCAGGCGGTGGCGGGGCTGGCGGCGCTGTCCGCCGCGACGGGTGCGCGGCTGCACGTGCTGCACCTGTCCGCCGTCGAGGCGCTCGACGAGATTTTCGCCGCCCGTGAGGAGGGGCTGCCGCTGACCGCCGAGACCTGCCCGCACTACCTGACGTTCACCGCGGAGGAGGTCCCCGAAGGGGCCACGGTGTTCAAGTGCGCCCCGCCCATCCGTGGCAGGACGAACCTGGACCGGTTGTGGGACGCGATGCCGGCGGGGTTGCTTACCGGGATCGTCAGCGACCACTCGCCGTCGACTCCGGAGGTCAAGCACATCGACAGCGGCGACTTCGCGGCCGCCTGGGGCGGTATCGCGTCCGTGCAGATCGGGCTACCCGCGGTGTGGACCCAGGCCCGCGCCCGCGGGCACACCCTCGCCGACGTGGTCGGTTGGATGTGCGCGGGCCCCGCGGACCTCGCCGGGCTGCGCGGCAAGGGTCGGCTCGCCATCGGTGCGGACGCCGACCTCGTCGTCTTCGACCCGGAGGCGTCGTTCCTGGTTGAGCCGTCCATGCTGCGGCATCGCCACCCGCTCACCCCCTACGCTGGACGCAGCCTCGACGGAGTCGTCCGGGCAACCTATCTGCGGGGGGTGCGTGCGGACGGTGACCGCCCGCCGCGGGGACGCCTGCTGGCACGGTGAGGTGGCCACCTCCGCCGATCGGGCCGGAACCCCTCCCGCCGCCGTGGGCCGCGTCGCCGGCTGGCGCGGATGGGCCCCCACGTCCGGCCGTGCGACGCCGACTCGGACCAGCCGCAGGCGTCGACGGGACGTACCCTTTGCCTCCCGCAAACGTGCTGACCCAGCCTGCCCGCAGGGTTCGCCGCCACCGACGCCGGTGGCGACCCGGCGGCCGCCCGACCAGCCGCGCAGCGGCCGGTCGNCGCAGGTGACACCGCTCGACCCGAGAGAAGGATCCGATGAGTGACGAGCCCGACCTGACCAACCTCGTCGACCTGGCGGCAGCCCGTTCCGGCGGCACGGTCGTGGCCGTCAACGACGAGTTCTTCGCGTTCGCGGAGCGGATGTTGCTGCCCGAGCCGCCCATCGTGCGCCCTGGCGTGTTCACCGAACGGGGCCAGTGGACCGATGGCTGGGAGACCCGCCGCCGCCGCGACCTGCCGGGGGCCGACTGGGCCATCGTCCGTCTCGGTGCGCCCGGGATCGCCCACGCGATCACCGTCGACACCACCCACTTCACCGGCAACGCGCCGGAGGCCGTCGAGATCCACGGGGCGACGGTCGCCGGCTACCCGTCCGCCGCGGAGGTCGCCGACGACGCCGTCGACTGGGTGGAGCTGGTCCCGCACACGCCGATCGCCGCCGACGCGGTCAACGTGCTGCCCGTGGCGGAGGCAGGCCGGCTCCGCATCACCCATCTTCGGCTGACCATCCATCCGGACGGGGGAGTCGCCCGGCTGCGCGTGCATGGCACGGTCGTGCCAGATCCGCGCCTGCTCGACCGGGTCACCTCCGACCTTGCCGCCGCCTACCTGGGCGGGGTCGTGGTGGCCGCCAGCGACATGCACTACGGCGACCGGCACAATCTCAACGCCTCCGGCGACGCCCGGGCGATGGGGGAGGGCTGGGAGACCCGGCGGCGCCGCGGCACCGGGCACGACTGGGCGGCGGTTCGCCTGACGACACAGGGCCTGATCGTGCGGGCCGAGGTCGACACCCGCCACTTCCGCGGCAACGCCCCCCGGGCCGTCGAGCTGTGGGCGGCGGACCTCCCGGACCTGCTCGACCCCGATGACATCAGCGCCATCACCGAGTGGGTTCCACTGCTGCCGCGCACGCGGGTACAGCCCAACACCCGGCACCTGTTCGATCTGGAGGTGCCCATTCAGGCCACGCACGTCCGCGTCGACGCGATCCCCGACGGCGGCCTGGCCCGGCTGCGGCTGACCGGCGTGCCGACGGCCACTGGGCGCGAGGCGCTGGCCATGCGCTGGTTCGACGCACTCTCCCCGGACGCCGCCCGCGAGGAGCTGCTGGCCTGCTGCGAGTCCGAGGACTGGGCCGAGGCGGTGGTGGCCCGCCGTCCGTTCGGCGTCCTCGCCGCCCTGCTGCCCGCCGCCGAGCAGGAATGGTGGCGGTTGCCGGAGTCGGCGTGGTTCGAGGCGTTCACCGCGCATCCCCGGATCGGAGAGCGCCCGACCGGCATCCCCGCGCCGCCGACGACGGCGCGCGCGTCAGTGGTGTCCCTGGACGCCCCCCGGCGGGAGCAGGCGGCGATGGACGAGGCCTCCGAGGAGATCAAGGCGGCGTTCGCCACCGGTAACGCCGCCTACGAGGAGCGCTTCGGCTACATCTTCCTGGTCCGGGCGGCGGGACGCGGCGCCGAGGAGATGCTCGCCCTGCTCCAGGAACGGATGGCCCACGAGCCCGATGAGGAGCTGCGCATCGCCGCCGGCCAGCAGGCGGAGATCACCGCCCTGCGGATCCGGCACCTGATCACCGGCGCGTAGTCCGCTGGTAGCGACGAGGGACGCCGATCAGGGCCGGGGCGGGGGACGATCGGGACGGGGGCTGGTCGCAACGGGCCAGGGGACTGCACGGGAGGCGCGATGGGGCTGTCCACACACGTCCTGGACACGGCGCAGGGGCGGCCCGCCGCGGGGATGCCGGTTCGGCTCGAACGGGGCGCATCTCGCTCGAATAGCGCCCAGACCGGTACCGGCTGGACCGTGGTCACCGAGGCGGTCACCGATGCCGACGGGCGGATCGGCGGCCTGCCGCTGACCGCGCCCGGAGTCTGGCGGCTCGTCTTCGACACCAGCGGCCGCTCGGCGTTCTTCCCCGAGGTGAGCATCGTGTTCCACGTCGCGGACCCGGCGGATCACCACCACGTCCCGCTTCTGCTGGCGCCGTTCGGCTACTCGACCTATCGCGGAAGCTGACGCGGTGCGCCCCGCCCGCCCGTGGTGGCCCCGGGCCGCCTGGGTGGGGCCGCCGATCGTCAGGTCTCGGTGGCGGGCTGCGGGCAGGACGGGGAGGCCAGCGGCCATCCGCCGGCCGCCAGCCGGGCGCTGACCCGGGCGATGTCGCCCTCCAGCGGGGTGTCGTGGGTGACGTCGGCGATCGCCGTGCGGATCGCCAGGGCCGACGCGGAGTCACCACTTGCGGCCAGCGCGTCGACGACCGCGGCCACCTCGTCCCCGGTCAGCTTGCGTCGCAGCAGCGCGAACAACGGCAGATAGTCCCGCTCCGGGACACCGTCGGGATACCCGGCCCGCAGCCACTGGATGACCGATGCCAGCAGCGGAGGCAACGCCACGCCGCTCACCTTTCCTTCTCCATCGCGTCGATCTCCCTCACGTTCCTGGCGGCTCCCTCACGTTCCTGGCGGCTCCCTCACGTTCCTGGCGGCTCCCTCACGTTCCTGCGACGACGGAGTAGATACCCCAGCCGATCGCGGCCAGCACCAGGGCGAAGCACAGCGCTCCGGCGGCGATGCCCAGCGGGTTCGTCCCGATGATGCGGTCGTCGTCGGCCTCGCCAGCGGCGGGCGCGTCGCCGGCGCGACCCGGCAGGCTCACCGCGCGCAGCCCGACCGCGAACAGCGCGGGCAGCCCGGCCCCGGCGAGCAGGCCGATGACGACGATCTTCCACAGGGCGTCCAGGTCGATCCAGGAATCCATGCCCGCCTCTCCCTTCGTCACGTCCATCGGTCGTCACCCAGGATCCGTCCGACGGCCGAGCAGCCGTCCCGTCCGGGGCGCCGTACGCGCGCCTCAGGCCGCGGCCGGCTCCTTGGCGTTCGCGGGGGCCGTGGCGCCGTCCCACTCGTCGTTGACGTTGTGGTGGCTGACCGGCCTGCGGCGGGCTCGCAGGTACAGCAGAGCGGACCCGATCACCAGCAGCACGAAGACGATCACCACGCCGGGGGTGCCGCCGATGCCCTGGGCGATCCCGTAGCACCCGGCGCCGACGAGCCCGGCGGCCGGCAGGGTCAGCAGCCAGGCGGTCGCCATCCGGCCGGCGACGCTCCAGCGCACCTCGGCGCCCTTGCGGCCCAGGCCGGTGCCGAGAATCGAGCCCGTCGCCACGTGCGTCGTCGACAGCGAGTACCCGAAGTGGCTGGAGAGCAGGATCGTCGCGGCCGAGGACGACTCCGCGGCCATGCCCTGCGGGGAGTCGATCTCGACCAACCCCTTGCCGAGGGTCCGGATCACCCGCCAGCCACCGAGGTAGGTACCCAGACTGATCGCGATCGCGCAGCTCGTGATCACCCAGAACGGGGCCTCGGACCCGGCGTCCACCGTGCCGTTGGCGATGAGAGCCAGGGTGATGACGCCCATCGTCTTCTGCGCGTCGTTCGTGCCGTGCGCGAGCGAGACGAGCGACGCCGAACCGATCTGGCCGATCCGGAATCCGTGGCTGCGCGTCCGGTCCGGGACACCGCGGCTGAGCCGGTAGATCAGGTAAGTGCCCACGGTCGCGATGAGGGCGGCGATCAGCGGGGAGAGGGCGGCCGGAATGATTACCTTCGACACGACGCCGTGCCATTTGACGCCGTTCGTGCCGGCGGCGGCCATGGTCGCCCCGATGACCCCCCCGATGAGCGCGTGAGATGAACTGGAGGGAATTCCGAAGAACCAGGTCAGCAAATTCCAGGTAATGCCGCCCACCAGGCCGGCGAATACCACCGTCAGCGTCACGAGATGGGTGTTGACCAGGCCACTCGCGATCGTCGCGGCCACGCTGAGCGACAGGAAGGCGCCGACGAGATTCAGCACCCCGGACAGGGTGACGGCGGTCTTCGGGGGCAGTGCCCGTGTTGCGATCGAGGTTGCCATCGCGTTGGCGGTGTCATGGAACCCGTTTGTGAAGTCGAAGGCCAGCGCGGTCATGACCACCAGGACCAGGATGCCGTCGTTCACGGTGTCTGTTGTAGACCTGAACCGGGCTGATGTCGACTCGTCGGGAACATCCAGAACGGGATAGCGAATGATGTTCGTCGTAGTTCACCTAATATTAATGTGGAGTACGCCTGCCGTTTTGTTTATCGGGCGATTACGGGCTGCTGCTGCTGCTGGCTGCGTTGGGTTGTTGCCGTCCGCCCAGGCGGATGACCGTCGTCCGGTCGAGGCCCGCGGCGGCGAGGCGCGGGTCGTCCAGCAGGCCCGCGTCCAGCGCCCGCAGGATGTGCCCGGCCAGGGCCCGCCCGGTCGCCGGTTCGTCGGCGACCGCGCCGGACTGCCGGGCGGCGGCGTAGTCGGCCAGCCGGGAAAGCGCCCCGCCGAGCCCGGCCAGCAGGCAGCCGGCAACCGCCGCGTGCCGGCTCACCAACTGCCCGGGATGCAGGTCCCAGCCCTGGTAGAGGCCACGGTGCCAGGCGCGGCGGACCAGCTCGGCGTGCCGGTGCCAGGCGCGGCGCACATCGTCGCCGGAGGCACCCGGCCGCTCGTCGCCGTCGACGGGCAGCAGGTTCGACGAGCCGTCTGCGACGTCGAGGCCGGTGCCGGCCGCCGCGAGCTGCATCATCGTCGTGGCGAACTCCACCGCCGGATGGTCGCTGGCCTGGTGGGCGGCCGTGATCCCGAGCGCCGCCGAGTAGTCGTAGGTGCCGACGTGCAGCCCGACGAGGCGGCCGGGGCCCAGGCCGAGGCCGGTGCGCACCAGCTCGGGCAGGGCGAGCACCGCAGCCGGCGTCTCGACCTGCACCTCGAGGCCGACCGGGTCGAGCCCGAGCCGCCGCTCCAGCTCGCCGAGGACGTCGGCGAAGACCCGAAGCTGTCGCGGGTCGCTGACCTTGGGCAGGGTCAGCACGAGGCCGGGTGGCGGGGAGTCGTCGCCGACGAGCGCGGTGAGGAACAGGTCGAGGCTGCGCAGCCCGCGGTCGCGGACCAGCGGGTCGAGCGACTTGGGCCGCAGCCCGTAGCGGGCGGGTAGGACCCCGGCCGCGGATGCGGCGCGCAGCGCCGTGGCCGCGCGCACGGCGTCGGCGTCCTCGGCGTCGTCCGGCCGCAGGCCGTAGCCGTCCTCCAGGTCGACCCGCAGGTCCTGGATCGGCTCGGCGGCGAGCACGCGCCGGGTGTGAGCGTGGACGGCCGCGGCGACCTGCGGCCGCGGGTCGCCGCCGGTCGCCGCGGCGAGCGTCGCCGGGTCGGCGCCGTACGCCGCGAGCAGGGCGCGGGCGCGGGCGCCCCAGGCCGGCACGACGTCGGGAACCATCTGATCGGCCGGCAGGTAGCAGGTGTGGACGGGCTGGCGGGCGCGGGTGCCGCCCGGATGGCGGGCGGCGAGGTCCGCGTCGACGGGGTCGAGGGCGGCGGTCAGTCGGGCGACGACATCGGGCGGCAGCGTCGGCATGCCCCCCAGTCTCCGGGGGACGCGGGGGCGGCCGGGAATGAAGCCGCCGCCGGCGCTGGGCGCACCGATCGGGGGGGTCGATGCGCGGCGCCGGCGGCGGCGGTCTCGGTGGGGGACGTCCGGCTTCCCGCGCCCGAACCATCATCGCTCAGCTCGTCGGACCCGGGGGGCCAACACGGTAACCCGGTCCGAACTGCCCCATTGCGTTGTACCAAATGTCCCCTTGGGGGCGGCCAACCGGGGTCAGTGCGCCCCACCGCGGCCGGGCGGGTGTTCCTCTCGACGGCGCGCGCGGCTTCGTCGACCTCCTCGCCGCCCGCGACGTCGGCCTTGCCCGCCCCGCCGGCGCCGCCCCGACCTGACCGCTCCCTCCGGGCTGTTTTATGTGCCTAGTCTGGTGACATATATTCATGCCCTGGACAGTCGAGGATCTGGGCGGGAGGTCCGGCGGCGCCGTTCCGATCTGGTGCCGGTGGGGCCCGCCGGACCCGTGGGAGGGACGGACGTATGGCCGAAACGCAGACCACTCCGGTGACCGAGCTGCTCAACGAGCTGCTCGGCAGCTACTGGGCGGGCTACGCCCAGCACCGCACCCATCTCGTCCTGGTCGAGTCCTGGGGCCTGCACGGCCTGGCCGCGGGCATGGCTCAGCGGATCGCCGACGAGCCGGTCACCATCGCCGCGGTGCTCAACCGGCTGCTCGACCTCGGCGGCCGGCCGGACTTCGTGGTGGCCAAGCCGGCCATCGGGACGTCGCTGCGGGAGGTGCTGGAGAACGACCTGGCGGCCCAGCGCGGCGCCCGTCCCGGCCTGAACCAGGCTGCGGAGGTCGCCGCCGCCGAGCACGACGCGACCACCCGCATCCTGATCGAGACCGTCCTCGCCGACGAGGAGCGGCACCTGGCCTGGCTCGACACCGAGCTGTCGCTCTACCACCGGCTCGGCGAGCCGCTCTACACGGCGCAGCGCCTCGCCGTGGCCACCGCCGCCACTTCTCCGGCGCCGGCCTGAGTACTCCGGCGCCGGCCTGAGCACGTCCCCGCTTATCCGGAGGCTTCCGCGCCCGATCTTTCCCTCTGGACTGGATATGCAGTACCGGCGTCGTCGAAGGCGCGTTGGATGCCGGCGGCGAGCGTGCGGTGCCGGTCGAGCATCGCGGGCAGGTCGGGGTGCACCGGCCGGCCGTCCTCGACGACGAGCCGGCCGGCGACGACGGTGTGCCGGGCGGCGGTCGGCCCGCAGCGCAGCCAGGCGTCGATCGGGTCGGACAGCGCCCCGGCGAAGGCGACCCCGTCCAGGGGCCAGACGACCAGGTCGCCGACCGCCCCGACGGACAGCTCGCCGATTTCGCCGGCGCGGCCGAGGCAGCCCGCGCCGCCACGGGTGGCGATCTCCAGCGCGTCGCGGGCCGACATCGACGCGGAGCCGTGCCGCAGCCGGCCCAGCAGCATCGCCGTGCGGGCCTCCAGCCACAGCGACGCCGAGTCCGCCGACGACGAACCGTCGCAGCCGAGACCCACCGGGACACCGGCCGCCCGTAGCTCGGCGATCGGCGCGAGTCCGCCGCCGAGGATCATGTTGCTGCTCGGGCAGTGCGCCACCCCGGTGCCCCAGGCGCCCAGCCGGGCGACCTCCTCGGGATTCGGGCAGATGCAGTGCGCCACCCACGCCCGGTCCCCGGCCCAGCCGACCTCGGCGAACTGGTCGATGGGCCGGCGGCCGAACACCGCCAGGCAGTACTCGTCCTCCTCGGGATCCTCGGCGAGATGGGTGTGCAGGCGCACGTCGAGCTGCTCGGCGAGCTCGGCGGTGGCGCNCATGAGCGCCGGGCTGACCGAGAACGGCGAGCAGGGCGCGAGCGCCACGCGCACCATCGCGCCCCACGACGGGTCGTGGTGGCGGGCGACCAGCCGGGCCGACTCGGCGAGGATCTCGTCGTCATCCTGGACCACCGAGTCGGGCGGCAGGCCCCCGTCCTTCGCCGACAGCGACATCGACCCGCGGGTCGGGTGGAACCGCAGCCCCAGGGCCGTCGCCGCGGCGATCTCCGCCGAGATCAGGTCCCCGCCGCCGCGCGGATGCACGTAGAGATGGTCGGTGGTCGTGGTGCAGCCGCCGAGCGCCAGCTCCGTGAGCCCGACGTAGGCCGAGACGTGCACCGCCTCCTCGTCCAGCCGTGACCACAGCGGGTACAGCGTCGACAACCAGGTGAACAGGGTGCCGCCCAGGGCCGGAGCGAAGGCGCGGGTGAGGTTCTGGTAGATGTGATGGTGTGTGTTCACCAGGCCGGGCGTGACGAGTGCGCCGTCGGCCCGTAGGGTGCGCCGGGCCGGCGGCGGCGGGTCGGCCGGGCCGCCGATCGCGCTGACCAGTCCGTCGGTCACCGCGACCCACCCGCCGCGGATCTCCCGGCGGTCGGCGTCCACGGTCGCGACCAGCTCGGCGCCGACGACGAGCAGATCGGCGGAAACAGGAGCGGTGATGGGACGGGAGACGGCGGGACCCGGCGTGGCTGCCGGCGCCGAAGTGGCTGCCGGTGCCAGTGCGGGCGCGGAGTGCGGCTCGGTCATGGCCGCCGATTCTGCGTCCCGCTCATTACGCCCGGGTGACACCGGCCGCGTCCGGAGGTTCCGGCGTGCCCGCTGACCCGCCCGGATCCGCCGCGGCCCAGGTTCCGGCGCAGGTCTCGGCGCCGGTCGTGGCGATCGACGATCCTGCGGATCCGCGTGTCGACGACTACGTCGCGCTCACCGATGTCGCCCTGCGGCGGCGGCGGGAGCCGGCCGACGGGCTGTTCATCGCCGAGGGCGAGCGGGTCATCACCCGGGCGCTGCGGGCCGGCTACCGGCCCCGTTCGGTCCTGGTCTCCCCGGCCCGGCTGGGCGCGGTGCCGGCGGACCTGCCGGCGGAGGTCCCCGTCTACGTGGCCGGGGCCGACGTCCTCGCCGCCATCACCGGCTTCGAGGTGCACCGCGGCGCGCTCGCGTCGATGTGCCGGCGCCCACCGCTGGCCCCGGCGGACGTGCTCGCCGCCGCGAGGCGGGTCCTCGTCTGCGAGGACATCGTGAGCCACACCAACCTGGGGGCGATCTTCCGCTCGGCCGCCGGGCTCGGGATGGACGCGGTGCTGCTCAGCCCCCGCTGCGCCGATCCGCTCTACCGCCGCTCCGTGCGGGTCTCGATGGGCGAGGTGTTCGCCGTGCCCTACGCCCGGCTCGACCCGTGGCCGGGCGCGCTGGGCTTGCTCCGCGACGCCGGTTTCACCCTGCTGGCGCTGACCCCGGCCGCCGACGCCGCCGATCTCGGCGCGTTCGCCGCCCGGCTCGACGCCGGCGCTCCGATCGACTCCGCTCCGGTCAGGCCCACTCCGGCCGACTCGCCTCCGGCCGACGCCGCTCCGGTCGGGCTCGCTCCGGCTGACGGCAGGCCGGCCGTCCTCGGGTCGACAGCGGATCCGGCGGGCCCGGCCACTGGGGCACCGGCGCGCGTCGCGCTCCTGCTCGGCACCGAGGGGGCCGGCCTGTCCGAACCAACCCAGACGGCGGCGACCGCGCGGGTCCGCATCCCGATGGCGCACGGCGTCGACTCGCTCAACGTCGCCGCCACCGCCGCCATCGCCTGCTACCTGCTGGGCCGGCGCTGACCGCACCACTCGCCCGGTGCCGCGTTGCCTAGGACGCCAGCCACGTGCAGCCGGGCACCGGCAGATTGCGCAGCACCCAGAAGGCGATGACCAGCACGGGNATGATCGGCAGCAGCCGGGCCGGGACGCGGGGCAGCGGGCGCCGCCAGCCGGCGGCCCGCGCCACCGCCACCGCCCAGCCGAGGACCAGCATCGGCGCGGCGACGACGAAGAAGAGGTTGTAGTCGGCGGCTGCGCCTGGGTGCCCGTGCAGGAGCTGGTGCAGTCCGCGCAGTGTGCCGCACCCGGGGCAGTCCAGCGACGTCGCCCAGCGGAATGGGCAGGTGGGATAATGGCCGGGCTGCGCCGGGTCGACGAGGTAGACCCGCACGGCGGCGGCAGCCGCGATCGCCCCCACCGCACCGAACCCGCCGAGGCGGGCCCGTGGCGACCAGATCCGTGGGGACCAGACCCGTGGCGCCGCCGACGGACTGGCCGTCATGACCGGGGCGGGCGGCGGATGGTCCGGATGCGGGATCGCGGCCGTCACTCGATCAGCGTAGCCGGAGCGAGGATCGGTCCGCGCCGGCCGGCGGTCACACCGGCGCCCGACCCCGCGGTCGGCGCCCGGCCTCAGGGCGGTGCCCGACCGCCGCTGGTCGGGCCGGCGTCGCGGGCGGTCACTCCAGGTGCAGGGCGTTCTCCTCGGCCGCGGAATTCCTGGTCGCCGCGTACTCGTCCCGCTCGAAGGCCGAGTCCTCGAAGGCGGTGTCCTCGAAGGCGGTGGCATCCTCGCCGTTGACGTCAGCCCGCAGGATCCGGCCCGACTCCCGGCGCTCGGCCTCCAGATAGGGGTCGGTGTCCGGCTGCTCGGCCGCGAGCTGCTCCGCGAAGGACGAGCCCGCGCGTTCCTCCCGCGGCGTGTGCGGGTATCGGACACTCGCGCTCGGCCGGTCCGGAGCCTCCCAGCTGTCGTCGAGCGGGTCTCTGCCGGCGTCCGTCGAGCCGAGGTCGTCGCTGTCGAACGTCTCGGCGGGTTCCAGGGGCGAGTCCTCGCGGTTCCACGAGTCGGAATCCGAGGCTGGTTGCGTCACGTCGGCCTCCCCAACCGGTCCCCGGTGAGCGGCGGTCGTCCGGCGGCGTGCACCTGGACGGATCGTCGGCGGGACGGGTCCGGTCGCTGTCTACATCGGTGCGTCCCGGGCCGTTCCCGGCACGCCTTGATGATGCACCTTCCCTGGCCCGGCGGCGCTAAGCCCACATTGCGCCGTGCCTTGTCGGTCGGCGCGCGCCGCGGGCGACCGCACCGACCCGCAGCCGGCCGGGGTCCGTGCCGATTGACTCGATCGAGGTCGGGCCGGACCGTCGGCGGCCTCGGCTGGAAACCGTCGGGGTCAAGATCCTCTTTTCTCTGCGGTCGGCCGGACAATCGCGGGGAAGCGGCTTGGTTGTGCCCTGCGGACGGAGCAAGCGGTCGTCCGCGATGGCCTGCTCCTCTTCCTGCCGTTCGGAGGGATTTTCCGCGGGCTGGGTCCAAGGCCTCTTCTGGTGGTGCTGACCTGGACATTTTTCGCAGGAATCCGAAACTTTTCCGGCGCGGTTGAATGCCGACTCCAGCGTCTGTCGCGGTTCCCGGCGGCTTGTCCGGTCACCATGGTTTCGGCATGGATGCCCCGGCCTGGACAGCGACGCGGCCAGGAACATTGCCGCGGGACGCGTGCTGACTGCGCGGGGAGGCCCGGCACCAGTCGAGCCGGCGAATCGCGAACCTCAACACGACGCGCCCGCCTTCCGGTGGGTGCGGAGGAGTTGGGTCCCCGCCGTCAGGCGGGGGAGGACGTCCATCCATCCCTGCTCGACGGGCCGGACGGCCACGGCGGTCGGGCGGTCCGGCGGAGTGGATCCGGGTCCTGGTCACGCGGCGACTCTCCGGCGGAATACAGCGATCTGTAGTTGGCAAGTCATTGAGGGCGGCGTTCTCGTCCGTTGGGACGACGCCGGCTACACCGGTCTCCGCGGGCGCCGCGGCGTCGGTGGGCGACGGTGGTCCGGCACGGCCGGGGCCGGATCGCCGTGTCCCGTGCAGATCCGCCCGGGTGGGGATCTGCCGTGCGGGGCTGCGGGCGGGTACGACCGACAGCGCGGATGCAAACGGCAGCAGCATGGACACGATTACCGCGTGGGGCGACCCCGCTTGCCACCGGGAGGCAGTTAGCGTATAGCGTCCCGCTTTGTGGCTACTGTTGCTGAGCGGATACTCGACCAGCTCGCCAAGGTTCCCGAAGGATTGGACGACGGCAGGCTGGCGGCGGCGATCGGGGCGAACCGGGGCACGGTGAACCAGGTCTGCCGGCGACTCGCCCAGACCGGACAGGTGCGCCGCGCGCAGGGCTCCGGCGGCCTCATCCTCAATCGGCTGCCGCAGCCGGCCGCCGTGACCCCCGAGATCCCGGGCGGCTCCGTCCCCGCCGGCTCCGTCCCGGCGGTTCCGGCTGAGGCCGATCCGCCTGCCGTGAACCCCCCGGTCACCGTGGTGCCGGCCAGCGCCGTGGTGCCGGTCAGCTCGGTGGAACCGGTCAGCTCGGTGGTGCCGGTTTCGGAGCGGTCCACGGCCGAGACCGGCGCTGCGCCGGCGGCGGAGGTCGAGCTGCTCGGCGTCGCGGAGTCGGCCGTCGAGCCGGTGCCGGCGACCGAGCCGCTCGCCGAGGCCGCCCCGCTGCCGCCCGCGGAGATCCCGCCGACTGACGAGTCCGGGCCGGTCGTTGAGTCCGGGCCGGCCGCTGAGTCCGAGCCGGCCGCTGAGTCCGAGCCGGCCGTCGTGTCCGAGTCGGCGACTGAGTCCGAGCCGGCTGTCGAGCCCGAGCCGGCTGTCGAGTCTGAGCCGGTCGTTGTGTCCGAGCCGGTTGTCGAGCCGGTGGCGGTGGGGGAGCCGGCCCCGGTCGTGGAGGTGGCCGCCGAGCCGGTTGTGGTCGCCGAGCCGGTTCCTGCGGCGGTGGAGCCGGTTGCGGCTGGGGAGGTGGTTGCGGCTCGGGAGGTGGAGCCGGTCGCCGTGCCAGCGCAGCCGTCTGTACAGATTGCGCAGGAGGTGCCGGCCACCGCAGCCGCGACCGGGGCCGGGGCGCCCTCGGCCCCCAGCGCGGCAGAGGACCCGGTGGCCACGCTCGGGGAGGTCCTGGCCGCCCTTGACGAGGCGATGGCTCGGCTGGGGAGCACGATCCCGCCGGCGTCGGCGAAGGCCTCGAACGATGCCACGCCAGCGGTGGAGCTGGCGGGCGGTACGGTAGCCGAGCCCTCCGGGACGGAGGCGGTCCTCGCGGCGGCTCCGGCCACCAGCGGGGGCGGCGACCGGACGGGGACCGGCGTTCTCCCTTCCGCGGAACCGGCCACCGACAGCGTCGTCGTGGTGGCAGAGGGCGCGGGAACGGGTGACGGGGAGGGCGGTAAGGGCGTGGGCGGGGAGAGCTCCCCGGCCGCGGAGGAGGCACCGGTGGAGCGCGCGAGCGCGCCTGCGGTGCGTCGAAGCTGGTGGCGCCGCATGTTTGTGCGCAACGCTGGTTGATGTAACGGTACGTGGTCAGCGGCGGCTGGTTGGCTGTCGTCAGCCTGACGTATCGAGGGCGTCGATCCGGCCGTACCGTTCGAGCGTCACCGATCTACCAGGGGAGAGCATGTCCATGCGAGCGAAATCGCTCGTCGCCGCCGTCGTGCTGTCGTCGCTGGCGCTCGTCGCCTGCGGCAGCCGTGTGAACAACACCGAGCCGACCACGGCCGCCAGCACGCAGGCCGGCGCCTCGAACAACACCGCCTCCGACGTCGGGGTCACGCCCACCGAGATCAAGATCGGTACGATCGCCGGTCTGAGCAGCGGTTTCGGTCCGGACACGTTCTCCGCCTCGCTGTACGGGGCACGGGCCTACTTCAAGGCGCTCAACGCGGCGGGCGGCGTGAACGGCCGCAGCGTGAACCTCGTCGAGTGCGACGACAAGGGCAGCGGCGACGGAAACGTGAGCTGTGCGCACAAACTCGTCGACGACGAGAAGGTCTTCGCGCTCGCCGGGGTGACCGCCTTCAACTACGCGGGAGCGCAGTACATCAACTCGAAGGGCGTGCCCGACATCGGCGGCCAGCCCGTGGGCACCGAGTACGACCAGTACCCGCACCTGTACTCGATCTACGGCAGCTACTATCCGCGCAACGGCGACCGCCCCGGCTACAACGGCACGCTGTACGCGGGGACCGAGATCTACCGCTGGTTCAAGCAGAATCTGCACACCAACGTCGCCGGNGTCGTCTACTACAACGTGGCCCCGTCGCAGCGCTACGCCAAGTCGGTGGCCGACGGCCTGCGCAAGGAGGGCTACAACGTCGTCGAGGAGCAGATCAACCTCGGGGCGCCGAACTGGGACTCCGCTGTGCTCGACCTCAAGCGGCGCGGGGTGCAGATCGTCTTCGACGCGATGGACGACGGCGGCAACGCGCAGCTCTGCAACTCCATCGAGAGCCAGAAGATGGCGCTGCAGGCCAAGGTGACCACGCCGCAGGGCTGGGCGAACAACATCGGCCAGGTCTACAGCGCGTCGCCGAACTGCCGGAACACGATCTACTCGACCAGCGGCTCGGCCAACTACCAGGACACCTCGATCCCCGCGGTGGCGCAGTTCCAGAAGGATCTCCAGGCGGCGGCGCCCGACCGGGTGGCCAAGGAGAACCTGTGGACGCTGGAGGGCTACGCCTCCGCCCAGTGGCTGACCGACGCGATCCGCTCCTGCGGCGCCAACGTGACCCGCACGTGCGTCGAGGCGTTCATGAACAGCGGCAAGGACTATGACGGCCACGGGCTGCTCATCTCGGCCGGCCGCAACTTCAAGAAGGCGCCGGAACCGCCCGCCCAGGATCAGAACTGCCTGAACGTCGCCCGCTGGAAGGATTCGGCGAACGGCGGCAAGGGCGGTTGGGAGACCCAGGTCAAGGACATGAACACCAACTGCTTCACCGTTCCAAACCTGCCCTACCCGGCGGGCTGACGACCGGCGGCCCTGCCTGTCGACAGGTGGTGGCCGCCGAACCGACTCGGGCCCCGGCCGGGATCCCCGCACCCGCGGGCGGTCCCGGCCGGGGCCCGACTCGTGGCAGCGGTGGATCGGGGGCGGAGCGGCCTCAGGGGGGAGTGGTTCAGGCGGAGGCGCCGGCGGGCGTGCCGCCGGCGAACTCGGCGGGGGTGCCGACGAAGGACCGTTCCCCCCGGTGCAGGACGTAGACCAGGTCGGCCATGGCCAGTGCCTGCTCGGTGTACTGGTCGGCGAGCAGGACCGTGGTGCCGGAGGCGGCCACGGTCGCCAGCCAGCCGAACAGGTCCGCGGCGACCTTCGGGGACAGGCCAAGCGACAGCTCGTCGACCATGAGCACCGAGGGGCGGGCGAGCAGGGCCCTGGCGAGCGCCAGCATCCGGCGCTCGCCGCCGGACATCGAACCGGCCCGCTGGGTGAGCCGCTCGCGCAGCCGGGGGAACGACTCCAGCGCCGGGGTGATGTCGGGATGCCCGCTCGCCTCGGCGATGATCTGGAGGTTGTCCCGGACCGACAGAGTGGCGAACACGGCTCGCTCGTCCGGCACCAGCATCAGGCCGCGGCGCGCCCGGTCGACGGTGGACAGCCGGGTGATGTCCTCGCCGCGCCAGGTCAGGGTGCCCGCCCGCAGCGGGATCAGCCCGGACAACACCCGCAGCGTGGTGGACTTGCCCGCGCCGTTCGCCCCCAGCAGCGCGGTCACCTTCCCGGCGGGGATGGCAAGGTCGAGGCCGTGCAGGACCTCGACCGTGCCGTAGCCGGCGCGGGCCCCCGTCAGTTCGAGCTCGGCGGTCGCCGTCGTCATCGTGCCTCCCCGGACTGCCCTGCCACGGCGAGGGGTGCCTGCGCCAGGTACACCGACCGCACGGTCGGGTCGTTGCGGACCGTCTCCGGGTCACCGGACGCGACGACCCGGCCGCCGACCATCGCGTACACCTGGTCGACGACGGAGAAGACGAGGTCGACGTCGTGGTCGACGATGACGATGCCGACCCCGCCGGCGGCGGTCCGCCGCAGCAACTGCGACAGCTTGGCGGTCTCCTCGCTGTCCAGGCCGCTGGCGGGCTCGTCGAGCAGCAGGATGTCCGGACGCGCGCACAACGCCCGCGCGAACTCGACCAGCCGCAGCGCCCCGGTGGGCAGCGTGCCGGCGATCGTGTCACGCACGTCGGACAGGCCGAGGGAGTCCAGGACCTCCTCGACGATCTGGGTCACCGGCCCCTTCGGCGCGAGCCCCAGCCGTTCGAGCCCGCGCTCGATGCTGTGGCTCACCCGGCCCCGGCCCTGCGCGGACAGGCCCAACAGGCCGCCGGCGTAGTCCCGGCGCCGGTTCTCCGCGCCGACGAGCAGGTTGTCCGCGACGGTGAGGGTGGGGAACAGCGAGGGGACCTGGAAGGTCTGCACCAGGCCGCGCCGCGACCGGATGTCCGGCCGCATCCGGGTGATGTCGGTGCTGCCGAGCACGACCTTGCCCTCGTCGGGCTGCTCGACGCCGGTGAGCAGGCTGAACAGCGTCGACTTGCCGGCGCCGTTCGGCCCGATGAGGCCGGTGATCATGCCCGGTGGGGCGACGAGGTCGACGTGGTCGACCGCGGTGAGGCCGCCGTAGCGGCGCACCAGGCCCACGGCCTGGAGTACGTGCCGGCTCATGCCCGGCCTCCCTCGGCTGGGTGGGTGGCGGCCCCGGCCCCGGCGCCGGCGCCGGCGCGGGACGGCTGCGGCCCCGCCGGGCGCGGGGCGCCGCCCGCCCCCGCGGCCCGCTGCTGGCGGCCCACCGCGGTCTGGGCGGCGGCGTACTGCTGGACCATCGCCACCAGGCTGGCGCCGAACGGCGTGAGCCGGGGGGCGTCCGCGGGCAGTCCGAGCTGGTTACCGGACAGCGGCCAGCGGGCGTAGTGCCCGGCGCGGGCCGCCCCCAGGGTCGAGCCGATCCCGGGGATGCCGGTGCTGCCGGTGATGCCGGTGGTGGCCGGCAGGTGGCCCACCGCGGAGATGCGCACCGGCACCGGCCGCGGGGCCCGCTGGTTAGGGTCGACGAAGCTGTCGGCGAGGTACTGGGCAAGCAGCCGGAGCAGCCCGCGCACGGCCGAGGCGAGCCCGCCGGGCATCCACCCCAGGGCGAGCGCCAGGATGCCGATGGCCAGCGTCGACGATCCGGCCGGAGCCAGTACGTCGATCGTGACCATGAACGCGGCGGCCACGATCGCGCCGGCCGCGCTGTCCGCGCCGAACACGACGACCGCCGTGAACCACAGCAGGCTCTGCAGCGGGGCGAAGTCGTCGGCGGAGAACGAGTAGCTGCTGTGCACCAGCAGCGTCCCGCCGAGCCCGGCGACGACGGAGGAGACGGTGAAGGCCAGCAGCTTGAGGTTGCGCACGTCGACGCCGACCGCGGCCGCGCCCTCGGAGTGGTCGCGCAGGGCGAGCAGGGCCCGGCCGAGCCGGCCGTGGTGCAGGTTGCGCACCACGAGCAGGCCGAAGCCCAGGCAGAGCAGCTCGAAGACGTAGAAGGCCTTCTCGGACAGCTCCCAGCCGAACAGCGACAGCGGGTCGAGGTACAGCCCGGTGGCGAAGGTGGGCTGCTCGAAGACGAACCGGCTCACGACGGCGCCGACGGCGAAGGTCGTCAGGGCCAGGGTCAGCCCGCGGCGCCGGATCGCCGGGTAGCCGGTGATCAGGCCGATGGGGGCGACGAACAGCGCGCCGACGAACATCGACGCGATCCCGGGGATCGCCGGCAGGCCGAACAGGTCGCCGTTGGCGAGCTTGAGCGACAGCAGCGCGCCGAGACCCGCGAAGCCGGCCGCCCCGAGGGAGAGCTGCCCGCTGTAGCCGGTGACGATCACCATCGACAGGAAGATCAGGGCCAGCGCCGGCACCATGAATGCCGAGCGCAGGTCGGAGGGCGCGAAGGTGAGCGGCGCGAGCAGCAGCGCCCCGCCGCCCAGCTTGCCGAGGTAGTCCCGCCGGAGACGGACCCCGCTGACCCGCCCGGACGGCGGCGCGCCGCGGCTGGAGAAGCTCGCCGTCGCTCCCGAGTCGCCCGAGCCCAGCTCCCGCAGCTTCGGGACGGCCAGCAGCAGGACCAGCAGGGCGACGATGAACAGGTTCGACTGGAGCACGGTGAGGATCTGGCCGGCGTCGCCGTGGAGGGTGAACTGCTTGAGCTCGCTCTGCAGGATGGCGATGCCCAGCGCGGTGAGGACCGCCACCGGCATGCTCGACAGCCGCGCGGCCACGACCACCGCGAAGGTCTCCAGGACCAGCAGCGTCAGGCCGTAGGGGGTGAGCTGGAAGCGGGGCGCCAGCAGGATGCCGGTCAGGCCCGCCATCGTGGTGCCGGCGGCCCAACCCGCGGCCGCCACCTTGTCGGCGGGCACCCCGGACAGCTCGGCGAGCTGCCGGTCGTCGACGACGGCCCGGATCTGGCGGCCGAAGGCGGTGCGGGCGGCGATGATCCCGATGACCGCGGCGAACACCACGACCATGATCAGCTCGGCCAGTGCGTCGACGCCGAGCCGGGAATCGCCGAACACCCGGACCGACGAGTTCGGAAAGATGCTGGGCGCGTCGCTGCGTGATCCCAGTCCCCAGATGCCCGCGGTGATGCCGAGGCTCAGCACCAGCACGCCGAGGCTGGCGACGAGGGCCTCGGCGGCCGACGCCCGGCGGCGGGCCAGCGGCCGGAACACCAGCCGTTCGAGCAGCAGCCCGATGCCGGGGGACACCACGGCGAGGGCGATCACGGCGGCCAGCCAGATCGGCAGGTCCCACTCGACGACCATCTCGCGGAAGATGTAGGCCACCAGGGTGGCGATCCCGCCCTGGGCGAGGTTGAGTACGCCGTTGGTGCGATAGGTGACCAGCAGGCCGATGCCGGACAGGGCGGCGATCGCGCCCAGCGAGATGCCGGCCAGCGCCAGGTCGATGCTGGTCATCGGCCACCCCCTCGGCGTGCGCCGGCGCCGGCCGGGTCAAGTGTGAT
Source organism: Frankia sp. ACN1ag (assembly GCF_001414035.1). Lineage (NCBI taxonomy): Bacteria > Bacillati > Actinomycetota > Actinomycetes > Frankiales > Frankiaceae > Frankia > Frankia sp. ACN1ag. Next base: position 43,712 of record NZ_LJPA01000007.1, read on the forward strand.
CACGGGAACGTCAGCCTTCCGGGGCGCCGTCGCAATGCGGGGAGACGCCGGCGGGTCAGGCGCGCGGGCCGGGGGCGCTGACGCCCGCCGGGCGAGTCGATCCGCCCGGCGCGGTGTCACCGGCCGCGTTGTAGTAGGAGTTCTGCGGTGGGGCGGCGGGCTGCTGCTGGTAGGTCGCCTGGGCCGGGGCGGTGGATAGCTCGCCGCCGGCCTGCTCACCCACGGTGGCGGCCGCGATGATCAGTGAGTGCAGGTCGTCGACCTGGCCGACGGTGCGGGCCTGCGCGGCCTGGGCCGCTTCGAAGCGGTCGGCCACCAGCAACGCGCTGCCGATCAGGACGAGCGCCAACCCGCCGAAACCGCCGGACACCACGTACGGTAGTTGCAGTGCGACGTCCGTCTGCTTGGAGACGCCCAGGTAGCAGCCGAGAAGCAGGACGCCGCCGGCTGCCGCCACCACCCATCCACGCAGCGCACGGACCACGTCGACCACCAGGCGCGCGGTGGGCCGGGGGTTACCGGTCCCAGCGGTCTGCTCGTCCACTTTCGTCTCCCCCATGGAGCGTCTCGTCGTCGGTCGTTCGGGCGGAGTCCCGCGTGGCGCCCGTCCCGGTAGATGATCCGGGCCACGACAGACGTCAGATTAGTGCGCGGAGCTGACCAGGTGCTCTGTCGGGTGGCCCACGGATGTTCCCGGCGAGCTCCGGCGGCACGGGAGGCTTCGTCGCATTCGGTATATGAGGATAGGCCAACGTCCGCCAAGGTCGGTCAAGTATGTCCGTTCACGGACAGTCTGGGCCTTATGTCGGCGGCCGTCGACCCTAGGACGATCGGTTCGCCTCCGCCCGGCGGGCCCGAGGCCGCGGACCGACACCGGCGGGCGCTGTTGCGGCGCAGGCCGCCGCCCGGATCTGGCGGCGCGCTGTCCATCCGGGCGCCGCTGCGGGTGGGCGCGGCCCGACGCGACCAGGCCGGAGCGCCGCGGTCCGGGCCGGACCGACGGCCTTCCCCGCACCTGCCGGCCGTCCCCTGGGATTCGGGCCGGTCGGCGGACCCGTCCGCCGACCGGCCCGCACGTCCTCGGACGGTGATGATGTGTTGGGTTTCTCGTGCCGGAAAATTGCCCTTTCGGGCCATCGGCGATGTTTCTGGGCCCGCATTGCGGAATCGGTGACTTCCGGTTGCCGCCCGTGGGATGGGGCTCGCCGGGCGGACCCGCGGCGCCGCGGATCAGTCCGACCGGCGGGGCTGCGCGGGGATGACGGTCGGAGCGTCGAGGACGTTGCAGAGCACGGGGGCGCCGAGCGTCGCGACGATCGCGCCGTGCTCTGCGGCGGACCCGCCGGTCGTGGCGTGCTCCCGGTTGATCGCGTCGGGCCCGGCGCCGCCGGGCCGCGGGGCGTGGGCGGCCTCGGCCGGCGTTTCGGCTGCGGTGGGCGGCGCGGCGAGCAGGTCCGCGCAGCGGTCCACCCAGACGCGCCGACGCTGTCCGAGCTGCCGATCCTCGACCTCCAACGGCCCGGGGACGCCACCCATCGCGGCCTGGAGATGGGCCCACTCGTGCGCCGCCGACCAGCTCGTGAAGGAGCCCAGGTACTCGCCGTCGTAGTCGTAGACGTGACAGGGCCGCAGGCCCAGGTGTCGGTCCGCCACCATCACAGCCAGCCCTTCGGGGTCGGGAAAGCCTGTCAGGATCCATCGTCCCGCGGGTCGGAACTCCCTGCCGACGGAACGGACCGGGTCGGTCCGACCAGTTCGGGAACCCGATCGTCCGGGATGTGACCCCGGGCCGGCTGCGCCGGAGGCGCTGGTCTCGAGCCCAGAGATCCTACTTCGCTACAGGTTACGGGGTGTGCACGGTGGGCGGTAGCCCGGGGGATGTCCCGGATGGGACGCCGCCGGGGAGGCCGGGCTGCACCGGGGACGTGCGGTGACGGCGGGGCCGGGCACGTGCGGTGACGGCGGGGCCGTCGGGGTGACGTCAGGTGATGATCGGGACGTTGCGCTGGCGCGGCGGCACGCCGGTCCCGCCGGACGCCCGGCCGAACCGCCAGGCGTCCGAGACGATCTGGTCGATGCTCGACCGGGGCGAGCCCCAGCCCAGCTCGGTGCGGATCCGCCGGCTGTCCCCGATGAGCGCCTTGGGTTCGGGGACGGGCGGGCAGTGGATGCGCCGCACCGGGCGCCCGCTGGCCCGGCCGACGGCCGTCAGCACGTCGATGATGCTCACTCCGACGCCGCTGCCCACGTTGAACACCGAGCAGCGTCCCGGCGTGGCCGCCATCAGCGCCGCGTGGTAGGCAGCCGCCATGTCCCCGACGTGGACGTACTCCCGCAGTGCCTGCCCGTCCCCGTTGACGCGGAAGACGTCGCGGCGCCCGCTCGCCACCGCGATCGCCGCCGGGATGATCCGGCTGTCGTCCCGGTCGTAGTGCCCCTCGACGGCGCCCGCGACGTTGAACGAGCGCAGGATGACCGCGCCGATCAGGCCGGTGCCGGCCTGGTGGCTCAGCAGGCGCTCGGCGGCGAGCTTGGACGCGCCGTAGGGGTTCGACGGGTCCGGCGGGCGGCTCTCCGGGACGCCGGTGAGATCGACGTCGCCGTAGACGGCGCAGCTCGAGCCGAACACGAACGCGGGCGCGACCCCGGTCCGCTCCGTGCCGATCTCCAGCGCCGTGAGCAGGTTGACGGTGCCCGTGAGGTTGGCCTGGAAGTAGCGCAGGGGAGCCATCCGCGACTCCCGGACCCGGGTCAGGGCCGCGAGATGGCACACCCCGTCGAAGCCCCGGTTCACCCCCGCGGCGGCGAGCTGCCGCGGGTCGAGCAGGTCCGCGGCCACCACCTCGACGCCGGGGGCGAAGACCGGCGCCGAGGAGTGGTCGCGCACCATCGCGGTCACCGCATGGCCGTCGGCCGCGAGAGCGTCCGTGACCACTCCGCCGATGAATCCGGACGCACCGGTGACCAGAACGCGCATGTCCCGGATCAGGACGCCGTCCGGGCGCGTACGCCGGGCAGCAGCGTCTCGCGGTGGCGCCAGGCGAGCTCGAGGCACGCCGCCGCGGACGGAGCGATGGGTTCGGTGTCGACGAGGCGGCGCAGCGCGGTGTGGGTGAACGGGATGCCCTCGGTCACCGCCCGGTTGGGGCCGGCCGTGACGACGGAGCCCTCGGCGTTGCTCTGGACCATCCCGCCGAACAGCTTGTCGAAGGCGTCCGCATCGATGACCACGACGGTGAGTATCTCGCCGAACAAGGTCAACGCGTCGAGGCCGATGCCGAAGTACGACACCCGCACCGAGCCCGCCCGCCGCGCCTGCTCGAAGGAGCGGAACGGCTCGTCGGTGTCGTAGTCGATCGGGCTGGACGAGCTGCCGTCGTGCTCGGGGTTGCCGAGCAGCTCCTCGCTGAGCTCCCGCATGATGTTGCGCCACAGGTCGAAGTCGGCCTCGTGGTGGAACGCGGTGATCCCCGACGGCTGGAACACCCCGGCGGGGATCACGTGGTAGACCCCGCCGGCGGTCGCCACCGAGCCCGCGCTGCGCCGGTGCAGGAAGAAACTCGCCTGACCGCCCCGATCGTGCCGGATCGTCAGGGTATTGATCGACGGCAGCGCCACCCGGCGGCCGAAGTCGAACGGGTTGCCGATGCGCGCCCGGAACGGCAGCGCCGGCCAGGACAGACCGGTGCCGGCCATCGCGGCGGCCGCCTCGTGCGCCACCGTCTCGCACACGTCGACGGCGTCGAAGTAGGTCGTGTGGCCGAAGTTCAGCGTCGGCCGGTTGTCCGCCGTCACCGGCGCCGTGCCGTCGCCGCCGATGTCCAGCAGCCGGAAGCTCAGCCGGTTCTCGAACAGCGTCGGCCGGTCGAGGTCGCGCATCGCCCGGGTGTAGCGCTGGTACCGGGTCTGCGCGCTGCCGCCACCGAGCAGCGGGCGGCTGCCGGCCGTCTCCGGCTCGTCCCCGCGGATCAGCGGCGGATCGACCTTGTCCTGCCAGTGCAGGGCGACCTCGTCGATGTCCACCGGCCGGTCCCAGACCCAGCCCGGGCGGGCCAGCAGTCCGCTGCCGAGCCGGTCGGTCTCCGGGTAGAGCCGCACCGCGGCCCGGGCCAGGCTGATCCGGTGGTGGTTGAGGTGGTCCCGAGTCAGCCGCCAGGCGCGCTGGCTGGCGGCGACCTGTTCGGCCGCGGGACTGCGTGGGCCGCTGTCCCGTCGGCGGTCCGCCATCGCGCCGGGCGCCAGGCCCACGTCCTCCGGGGACAGCGCGAGGTTGCGGGCGATGTGGCGCAGCGTAGAGATGTCGTGGATGGCCCGGCGGCCGCTTTCCACCTTGGAGACGTACGACTGGTCGAAGCCAAGCCGATCGGCGAGTTGCTGCTGCGTCAGGCCGTGTGCCTGCCGGTAAGCCCTCAGGAGCTGGCCGACGCCGACGCTGGCTGGAGTGGCCCGCGGCGGCGTCCAGAGCCAGGTGTGACCAGTCACCCGCTGTCCTCTCGTCCGACAATCGTGTTACGCGAAGTGAGCATAACGAGTCGGGCATCAGGGAGCGCAGTGACATAAATCGACCACCCCATACGGAGGTGGCCCGGTGGCGTCCTGCAACATCTTCGCTGCCTTGCGTTATGCGGTGCTGTTCCCGCCATCCCGGCGTTCATTGGTTGGGCAACCCGTCGGACAGATCGAGGACGACCACGATAATGATCGCGACGAGTATCCAGCGGAAGAAGCCGATGCGGCTCCACACGTCGCGGGCGATGCTCCGGCCGGCTCGACCGCCGAGTACGAGCAGAGCGAGCAACGCGCCGCCGACCACGACGATGAAGATGCCGGCATTACTCTGGTCCACGCTCAAGACGATCGCATGACGGCGTCGGACGACTACGGAGGTCCTGTCCAATTGCCGCCGATCGGCCGCGAACCGCGCCACCCGGGGCACACACCCGGCCGGCGCGAGGTCGGTCGCGGGCGTGGTCACGTCGAGGTACTCCGGGTCGCTGGCGGCGTGGGGCGGCAAGGTGTGAGGGACATCATGCAGGATTGCGCCTGCCCCACCGCCGGACCAACACACCTCCCGGCACGGCGAACCCATCCCCTTCCGCCGCCCGCGGGATGTCGTCAGGCGCGCATCTGGACGAGCTCGTCCCTAGCCTGTTCCGGATGTCCACGGCACTTATGACCGATCACTATGAGTTGACCATGCTGCGGGCGGCGCTCCGCTCCGGGGCGGCCAACCGCCGCGTGGTCTTCGAGGTCTTCACCCGTTCGCTGCCGCCCGGCCGCCGCTTCGGTGTATTCGCCGGTACCGGTCGGCTGCTCGACGCCCTGGCGGACTTCCGCTTCGCCCCGCCCGAGCTCGCCGCGTTGCGCGCCGCCGGCGTCGTCGACGACGACACCGCTGCCTGGCTGGCCGACTACCGCTTCCGCGGCGACATCCGCGCCTTCGCCGAAGGTGAGCCGTTCTTCCCCGGCGCGCCGGTTCTCGCCGTCGAGGGGACGTTCGCCGAGTCGGTGCTGCTGGAGACGCTCGTGCTGTCGATCCTCAACCACGACAGCGCGATCGCCGCGGCCGCTGCTCGGATGGTCGCCGCGGCAGGCTCGCGGCCCTGCCTGGAGATGGGCTCGCGGCGCACCCACGAGGCGGCGGCCGTCGCGGCCGCGCGGGCTGCCTACCTGGCGGGCTTCGCGGCCAGCTCCAACCTGGAGGCGGCGCGGACCTACGCCGTGCCCAGCGTGGGGACCAGCGCGCACGCGTTCACCCTCGTCCATCCCACCGAGGCCGAGGCGTTCGCCGCCCAGGTGGCCGCCCTGGGCCGCGACACGACGCTGCTCGTCGACACCTACGACGTCCCCGCGGGCATCGCCGCGGCGGTGGCCGCCGCCGGGCCGGAGCTCGGCGCCATCCGGATCGACAGCGGCGACCTGGGTGGGCTGGCCACGGCCGCCCGGGCGCAACTCGACGCGCTCGGCGCGCCCAGCACCCGGATTATCGCCACCGGGGACCTGAACGAGCACGCCATCGCCCGGCTGGGCGAGGCGCCCGTCGACGGCTACGGCATCGGGACGAGCCTGGTCACCGGCTCCGGGGCGCCGACCGCCGGGTTCGTCTACAAGCTCGTCGAGGTCGACGGCGTCGCCGTCGCCAAGAAGTCGGTGGGCAAGACCAGTCGCGGGGGACGCAAGCGGGTCGTGCGCCGCCACGACCCCAGCGGCCGCGCCGTCGCCGACGTCGTCCTCCCCGCCGCCGCTCCCGCCACCGCCGCTCCCGCCACCACAGCCGCCAGCAGCGCGGCTCCCGCCGCCACGGACTCTCTCGCCGCGACGGCCGCTCCCGCCGTCACGGCCTCCTCCGCTTCCGCGGCCACTGCGGCCCCTTCCGCCGCGGGGCCCACCGCCATCGCTCCTACCGCCACCGGTCCCACCGCTGCGGCCGCGGCGCCGACCGCCGATACCCCCTCCGCCGGCTCGACCTTCGTCGCCGCGCCGGTGGCGGCGGCGGACTCCGGGTTCCGGCCCGGCGAGTCCCGGGACCGTGAGCTGCTCCAGTCGATCGTCGTGCGGGGCGAGCTCGTCGACACCGACCTGGTCGGGCCCGCCGGCACCCGACGGGCCCGCGAGCACCACGGCCGGGCGTTGACCGCGCTGCCCCCGACGGCACGGGACGTGCGCTTCGGTCAGCCATGCCTGCCCGTCGTGCACACCACCCACGCCTGATCGCGGTGGCGCAGGCCTGACCCGGCAGGCCCAATCGGGCCCGACCACCGGTCACGTTCGGGCGGCCCGGCCGCACCGCCACGGCCCCGCGGACCCGCTCCAGGGAGGGGGCCGTGTGCGGTGGGATGGGCATGGCCAGACTGGAGGGGTGCCGCCCGCCTCGCCGCCGAATCAGGTCCGCGGTCCGCGTGACGGCGACGACGGGCGGCGTCATGGTGACCCCGTCACGCCGCCGGTCGTCGCCGTCAGCGTGGACCTGGTTCTGCTGACCCTGCGCGGCGGTCGGCTCTGCGTCCTTCTGATCCGCCGGGAGCCGCCGTTCGACGTGGCCTGGGCCCTGCCCGGCGGCTTCGTCGACGGCGACGAGGACCTCGACACCTCGGCGTCGCGCCAGTTGTGGGCCGAGACCGGGGTGACCACGACCGGCCATCTCGAACAGTTGCGTACCTACGGTGGCCCGCACCGCGACCCGCGGGCGCCCGGGGTCAGCGTCGCCTACCTGGCCCTGCTGCCGAACCTGCCGCAGCCGGCGCCCGGCGGGGACGGCCCCCGTGCGCGGTGGTGGCCGGTGGCGGACCTGGACTCCCCGGATGGCCCCGCGCTGGCCTTCGACCATCCACGGATCGTCGCCGACGGGGTCGAGCGGGCTCGCGCGAAGCTGGAGTACACCCCGCTGGCCGCAGCCTTCTGCGAGGACCAGTTCACCCTCGCGGACCTGCGTCGCGTCTACGAGGCCGCCTGGGACGTTGCGCTGGATCCGCCGAACTTCCGGCGCAAGGTGCTGTCCACGCCCGGGTTCGTCGTCCCGGTGGGCCGGCGCACCTCCCCGCGCGGCGGCGGCCGGCCCGCCGAGCTGTACCGGCGCGGCTCGGCCACCGCACTGCATCCGCCGCTGCTACGCCGCTCCGTCTGACCGCCGTCGCCTCGCTGCCTCGTCGCCTCGTCGCCTCGCTGCCTCGTCACGTGCCGTGAGCGGGACGTGCGCCGTTGCATCTCACCGTGCCCGGCGACGGGTCAGGGCGCGGGAATGGCGTAACAATAGGCCTCGTGTCTGTCACCGCCGTGTCGCCCGTCGACGTCGAGGAAGCCGACGAGACCCTCGACGACGATCGGCCGTGGGTCACGATCGTCTGGAACGATCCGATCAATCTCATGTCGTACGTGACCTACGTCTTTCAGAAGTTGTTCGGCTACACCAAGTCGAAGGCCACCGAGCTGATGCTCGACGTCCACCACAAGGGGCGGGCCTCGGTCGCCACCGGTACCCGGGAGGAGATGGAGGCCGACGCGGAGCGCCTGCATGCATACGGACTGTGGGCGACGATCGCCCAGGACTGACCAGCCTGGACGGGCGACCCCGGGCACCCGGCGCCGGTGGGGGATCCGATCGGGTGTCAGGGGGTCGCCTCGGCCCTGGCCGCCATGGTCCCTCTCCCGACCGCGCGTTCGCTGTGCCGTGGCCGTCTGCCGTGCGCGGAGGCGGCCGATCGGTCTCGCGTGGGCCCGACTTTTCCCAACCATCGGGCTCCGTCGGGGCAACGGGGCCACAAAGAGCTAGCTGGATCGGGGTCGGGTCGGGCGAGGCTGAGCGCCGGCGGCAGGCGGCGCCGCGCGCGCCGGCCGCCCGGGGCGGCGGGTGATTCTGGCCGGGTAGGACGGAATGCCGGGGGCCGGTGGGCCCGGCCGTGGGCGATGGTCCGACAATGTGCTCGGCGGGTCGAGAAGATGCGGGCGGGATTCGTCCGGATCGGTCCCGGAGGAGTCCCGCGGCAGTGATTCCGAAAAGCCCGCTGAATCCGTATTCCCCGTTTCTCGGCGGATCGATACGTTCCGCGGCTCGGTTCTGCCGGACTCCGGGGATGAATCCGGGCTGTGCGTATCGGTCATCAAGGAAAATTCGACTCCATCGTCCGGAATATTCGGGTAATTAGGACGCGACCTCCTCCGGCAGGCGTCGCGCGGCCACCGCATGACTCCGCTCGGTGCCGGGTTCAGTAGCGTCCGTATCGCAAAATTGGCCAGATTCCGGGTGGGACGAGCGAGCTACCCCTTCCCGGGGATCACCCCCGAAAACGCCTCCGGAGGCCCGCGGGCCACCCGCACCCCGGTCGCGCAACGGCCGTCGGCGCCCGGTCAGCGCCGCCTTCGAGGTCCTGGGCCCGACGCCCCGATGCGGCACGCAGGGCCACCCCGCCGGCTCGACTAGGCTGGCGATGGTCAACCGCCGGACGCCCGCCGTGGCCCGCCGCGCGCCCGCCTGGCTTTCCAGGCGATGGCGCCGCGGGACCCGTCGCGCGGACGGTCGAGCCCCGGCGGCCCCGGCGGCGTCGGCGGTGACCAACGAGAGATCCGCGGGCGGGCGCCGCGGACGAGCGGTGATGGAGGGCACGACGTCGTGGCTGCTGACGGTTTCCGTCGCACCCGGTCCGGGATCGAGCTGCGGCTGCCGCAATGGGAGTCGGCGCTGTTGTCCCAACTCGTCAGCCAGATCGAGACGCTGCTCGAACCGCCGCCCGTCGAGGACCCGCTGGAGGCGATGGTCGGGCTGCGCGACACCGCCCCGCCCCCGCCCGAGGACCCGGCGATCGCCCGGCTGCTTCCCGACCCGTACCCGGACGACCCGATGGCCTCCGGGGACTTCCGTCGCCGCCGCACCGACGACCTGCTCGCCCGCAAGCGCGACGCCGCCCGCCGGGTGCTGGCCGCCATGCCCGCTCCCGGGTCCGTGCTCGTTCTCGATGAGGACGCCGCCCAGGACTGGCTGACCACCCTGAACGACCTGCGGCTGTTCCTGGGCACCCGCCTCGCCCTGACCGACGACGACTCCTCCGACGAGTTGGAGCGGATGGATCCCGAGGATCCGCGCTACCCGCTGGTGGCGACCTACGTCTTTCTGACCGGGCTGCTCGACGAGCTGACCCGGGCGCTGGACTAGGCCCGGACAAGGCCCGGACCAGGCCGCCCGGGGCGATCCGGGTCGTGGCCGGGACGTCTCGTCGCCAGGACCTGCCCAGACCACCCCTTCCGCGTCGTACGGTGGGCCAGTGCTGCGCATCGACCGTGCCTGTTACGAGGCGATCGTCGCCCATGCTCGCCGTGATCACCCCGACGAGGCGTGCGGGGTCGTCGCCGGCCCGGTGGGTTCGGATCGGCCGGAGCGGTTCATCCCCATGGAGAACGCCGAGCGTTCGCCGACCTTCTACCGTTTCGATTCGAAGGAACAGCTACGGATCTGGCGGGAGATGGACGACCGTGACGAGGAACCCGTCGTCATCTACCACTCGCACACCGCGACCGAGGCGTTCCCGTCCCGCACGGACATCTCCCTGGCCGGGGAGCCCGACGCACACTACGTGCTGGCGTCCACTCGGGAGCCCGACCACACCGAGTTCCGGTCCTTCCGGATCACGGACGGCGTGGTCACCGAGGAGCCGGTGGAAATCGTCTGAGGGCCTGGGACGTTGCAGTGGNGGGGCCGGCGCGCGACGGGGCAGCAAGGGGGGTGACGGCGTGGCCGGTTTCATCGGTGCGCGAGCAGGGCGGCCCGGGGCGGCATCGTCCCTGCCTGCGTCACGGTCCCTGCCTGCGCCATCGTCCCTGCCTGCGCCAGCCGAATCGGGGACAGCCGTGCCGTCGTCGGGGCATCCTGGGCCTGCGAGTGGCGAAGGCCCCGCCTCGGCGCATCCCGGCCAGCAGTCCTGACACCCCGCAGACCCCCGCCCGCACAACACCCCGCCCATCCGGGCGGCGCCTCGGTCGAGCCCGACCGCTGGCACCCGCGAAAGGAGCACCATGGCAGTCCAGGTCCGTGTGCCGACGATCCTGCGCAGCTACACGGGAGGTTCGAAGCTGGTCGAGGGCACGGGCGACACCGTCGCCGCGCTCTTCCTCGATCTCGACTCCCGGCACTCCGGGCTACGCGGCCGCCTGGTGACCGGTGACGACGGGACCGAGCTGCACCGGTTCGTCAACATCTACGTCAACGACGAGGACGTGCGGTTCCTCGGCGGGCTCGACGCCAAGCTCAACGACGGCGACGAGGTCACCATCCTGCCCGCGGTCGCCGGTGGCTCCGTCGACAGCTCGCCCGGCGCCTGCGCCGGTCAGCACTAAGCCGAGCGGCAGGTCCGACTCATGCGATTCGACTCCCTGGCCGACTCGGTCGGCCGGACCCCGCTGGTCGGGCTTCCGCGACTGTCCCCGTCGCCGGAGGTCCGGCTGTGGGCGAAGCTGGAGCAGGACAATCCGACCGGTTCGATCAAGGACCGGGCGGCGCTGTGGATGATCGCCGACGGCGAGAAGCGCGGCCTGCTCACCCCCGGCGCGACCGTCCTGGAACCGACCTCCGGCAACACCGGTATCTCGCTGGCCATGGTCTGCCGCCAGCGGGGTTACCGGCTCGTCTGCGTCATGCCGGAGAACACCTCGGTGGAGCGCCGCCAGCTCCTGCAGATGTGGGGCGCCGAGATCCGGTACTCGCCCGCCGCCGGCGGCTCCAACGAGGCAGTCGCCGTCGCGAAGCGGCTCGCCGCCGAGAACCCCGACTGGGTCATGCTCTACCAGTACGGCAACCCGGCGAACGCCCAGGCGCACTACGAGACGACCGGCCCGGAGATCCTCGAGGACCTGCCCGCCATCACCCATTTCGTCGCCGGCCTCGGGACGACCGGCACCCTGATGGGCACCGGCCGCTACCTCAAGGAGCGGGTGCCCGACATCACGATCGTCGCCGCCGAGCCCCGCTACGGGGAGCTGGTGTACGGCCTGCGCAACATCGACGAGGGCTTCGTGCCCGAGCTGTACGACCCGTCGGTGCTTACCTCGCGCTACTCCGTCGGTCCACGCGAGGCTCTGCGCCGTACCCGCNAGCTCGTCCAGGAGGAGGGCATCTTCGCCGGGATCTCCACCGGAGCCATCCTGCACGCCGCGCTGGCCCAGGCCGAGCGGGCGGTCCGGGAAGGTCGACGGGCCGACATCGCCCTCATCGTCTGCGACGGCGGCTGGAAGTACCTGTCCACCGGCGCCTACGCCGGCACCCTCGAGGAGGCCGAGGCGGCGCTGGAAGGTCAACTATGGGCGTAGCCCCGTAGATCGCCTTCGGCGATCTACGGGGACCCCTCGCCCAGGGCGCCGTTCGGAATTTTCGTCAGATCGCCTTCGGCGATCTTCCTGGGGGAGCCGGTGGGGGCCTTCGGCGATCTACGGGGACCCCTCGCCCAGGGCGCCGGGAATCCGCCCGCTCAGGAGGCCAGGACTTCGCCGAGGAGGGTGGCCAGGTCGCGGAAGGCCAGACCGCGGTGGCTGATCGCGTCCTTCTCGGCCGCGGTCAGCTCGGCGTTGGTTCGGGTCTGGCCGTCGGCGAGGAACAGCGGGTCGTAGCCGAAGCCGCCCTGGCCGCGGGGCTCGGTCAGCAGGATCCCCCGCAGCTCCCCGTGCGTCACCCGCTCCACGCCGGCGGGGGTGACCAGGGCCGCCGCGCAGACGAAGGCCGCGCCGCGTCGCGCGGGCGGCACGTCGTCGAGCTGGGCCAGTAGCAGGGCGTTGTTCGCCTCGTCGCGTTCGATGCGGGTGCCGTCCCGCCGTCCGGACCAGCGGGCCGAGCGCACGCCGGGCATGCCGGACAGCTCGTCGACCGCGAGCCCGGAATCGTCGGCGACGGCGGGCAGCCCGGTCTGCTCGGCCGCCGCCCGCGCCTTGATCAGGGCGTTTTCGGCGAAGGTGGTCCCGGTCTCGGCCACCTCGTCGCCGTCGGGGAGAGCCACCAGCTCCACCGCCAGACCGCTGGCCGCCAGGATGCGGCGTAGCTCGGTCAGCTTCGCCTCGTTGCGGCTGGCGAGCACCACCCGCACCGGCTTCGACGAGCCGGCCGGCGCCCCCGCCGCGGCGACGTCCGTGCCGATGGTCGATCCGGTAGTCGGCTTCGCGGTCACCGTGCCCCCTCCGGTCGGGCGGGACCCGCCGGTGCTGGACCGCGCAGCGCCTCGGCCTGGATCTCCGTGAGCTGGGCGCAGCCGAACACGGCGAGGTCGAGCAGGCTGTCGAGCATCGCCCGGTCGAACGGGGCGCCTTCGGCGGTGCCCTGCACCTCGACGAATCCGTCCGCTCCGGTGCACACCACGTTCATGTCGGTGTCGGCGGTGGAGTCCTCGGTGTAGGCGAGGTCGAGCATCGGCTCGCCCCGCACGACCCCGACGCTCACCGCGGCCACGCTCGTCGTGATCGCCGCAGGCCGGCCGAGCCAGCGGGCGGCGTCGACCAGCGCGACGTAGGCGCCGGTGATCGCGGCGGTGCGGGTGCCGCCATCGGCGAGCAGCACGTCGCAGTCGATGGCGATGGTGTTCTCGCCAAGGGCGGCCAGGTCGATGCAGGCCCGCAGGCTGCGCCCGATCAACCGGGAGATTTCGTGAGTGCGCCCCCCGATCCGGCCACGCACCGACTCGCGGTCGTTGCGGGTGTTGGTGGCCCGCGGCAGCATCGAGTACTCGGCTGTCACCCAGCCCAGGCCGCTGCCCTTGCGCCAGCGCGGGACGCCGGTGGTCACCGAGGCGGCGCACAGCACCCTGGTCCTGCCGGCACTGATCAGCGCCGACCCCTCGGCGTGCTCCTGCCAGCCCCGCATGATCGTCACCTGCCGGAGTTCGTCCGGTTTCCTGCCATCGACTCGTGTNACGCCCGCGACACTATCGGCCCGCCCCGGACCGGCCACCCGGCCCCGTCTGACTGGACCCGGCCTGGCCTGGTCCGATCGGGCGACGCGGTCCGATCGGCGACGCGGTCCGATCGGCGACGCGGTCCGATCGGCGACGCGGGTCAGATCTCGAAGGTGGCCCCGGGCGTGGCGATGGTCAGGTTCCCGTCGAACGCCCCGACCGCCTCCTCCTCCGAACGGGCGGCGTTTCCCCAGGGGACGAGATGGGTCAGCACCAGCCGCCCCACGCCGGCCTTCTGCGCGTGCTCGCCAGCCTCCCGGCCGGTCAGGTGCAGGTCGGGCGGATTGTCCTCGTCGTCGAGGAACGACGCCTCGCACAGGAACAGGTCGCTGTCGCGGGCGAGCCGGACGAGCCGGTCACAGGCGCCGGTGTCGCCCGAGTAGGTGAGCACCCGATCCTCCGCCGTGACCCGGACGCCGTACGCCTCGACCGGGTGCGCCACCCGGGTGAGGTCGATCCGGAACGGCCCGACGTGCAGGCAGCCGGCGCCGATGGTGCGGAAGTCGTAGATGTCGGCGAGGCTGTCTTCCGGCCACTTCTCGAATGCCCCGCACAGCCGTTCCTGGGTGTTGATCGGGCCGTAGACGGGGAGCTTGGGCGGCATGCCCTCNGGGTGGTAGCGCCGCGCGTAGGAGTTCGCCACCAGGTCCAGGCAGTGATCGCCGTGCAGGTGACTGAGCAGGACCGCGTCGATGTCGCGCAGGTCGCAGTGCCGCTGCAGTTCACCCATCGACCCGTTGCCCGCGTCGAGGACGAGCCGGAACCCGTCCGACTCCACCAGGTACGACGAGCAGGCGGAGGCCGGCCCCGGGTACGTGCCGGAACAGCCGAGAATGGTCAGTTTCACCGTGGCACCACCGGGCTCTGCTGGGAGGAATCCTGATCCGCCGCGGGTCGGGCGGTCCAGACGGCTGCGGTCGAGGTCCTGGTGGCGGGCGGCGCGGACGGAGCCGGGAGGGACGGCTCCCCGGAGGCCACGGCCGAGACCTGGACGAGTTCGGGCCCGAGGAACCTGCGCCCCACGCGGGTGAACAGCGCGGGGTCACCCGTGGTCAGGAAGCGGTGGCTGGGTGGTGGTAGGTCGGGGTCGCGGAACAGCCCGTCCCGCGCGAGCACCCGGTAGGTGTCCTTCGCTGTCTCCTCGGCACTGCTCACCAGCGTCACGCCCTCTCCCATCACGAGGCCGATCACCCCGGTCAGCAGCGGGTAATGGGTGCATCCGAGTATCACCGTGTCGACGTCGGCTTCCTGCAACGGTGCGAGATATGCCTCGGTCAGTCCGAGTAGCTGCCGCCCCGAGGTGATACCCCGCTCGACGAAGTCCACGAACGCGGGGCAGGCGACGCCGGTCAGGTCGACGCCCGCGGCGGCGGTGAACGCGTCGTCGTAGGCGCGGCTGCCGATCGTGGCCACCGTGCCGATGACGCCGACCCGACCGCTGCGGGTGGCCGCCACCGCGCGCCTGGTCGCCGGCATGATCACTTCAACGACCGGGACGCTGTAGCGTTCCCGCGCGTCGCGCAGGCACGCCGCGCTGGCCGTGTTACAGGCGATCACGAGCAGCTTCACCCCCTCGTCGACCAGACGATCAAGACACTCGAGGGCGTAGCGGCGTACCTCGGCGATGGGGCGTGGTCCGTAGGGTGCCCGTCCGGTGTCGCCGAGATAGACCAACGGCTCATGCGGAAGCTGGTCCAGAATGGCGCGCGCCACTGTGAGACCGCCTACTCCGCTGTCGAACACCCCGACCGGCGCGCCGCTCATGAGCGATCAGACTAAGCCGGAAACCCGATGCTCACCCTGTGGCTGTCATCACGAAACCTTTGTCCAATACGGGACAGCATGCGCAAGTCGCACATCGTGCCGATCTGTCCGGCGCTTCGGGTTGCCTCGCCGTGTGTCATACGTCGTTGCTACCCATGCTCCGGTCCCGGTGTGCCGGGGCCGGACGATGTGTGGCGGGGTCGACATCCCCCGGCGGCCCCCTGGCCCCAGGGGAATGCGCAATGTCCGGCCGATCGGGTCGGGATCGATCCGGTGCGGCCCGCTCGTCCTCCCGCGACGAAAGGTACCCGCCTGGCAGCGGCATACGGGTACAGGGACCTCAAACGGGGTGTACGCTAGAACTGCCTGTAATCGATCAGTGACTAATAGCTATCGACCAGGTAGGTTGAGGACGCGGCTGAGGCGTCCGGGTCGTTCCCATCCGTCCCCGAACCGCGATGTCCCAGTCGCATCCTCGAGCTCGGCGGCGTCCGGTCGGGGCATCCATGGCGATGCCCCGACCGGCACCGTCGGGCCAGTGCCCGTGTCGCGCGGGCATCGGCGCCGTAGCGCCCCCGCCCGGCCGTGCGGTGGGGTCGCTGGCTGGCCCGCGGCGTCGCGCCGGTTGGGCGTGATCCGTCCGCGTTTCAGGCCGTGAGCCGTTCTCTGATGTCCCCCTGTGCCCCTACGATGACGAGATGCCGTGATTGCCGCCGCTGTGGGCCGGGCAGGTCATCGAACGCCAGCGGGGGATGCCGGGGCGTCACCGCGTGCCGGCGACACGGGTGGGTGCCGTCAGCTCACCGTTGCGTCGCGGCCGCCGACCCGAGGACGGACGGAGCAAGCGGGATGATCACCGTCAAACCGCCCTACCGGCTTGTCGGGTTGGCGTCGATCGAGGTCGTAGCCCCGTCGAGGGCGATAGGAACATGCCTATGGCACGGTTCCTCGCTGCGGTCGCCGCGGGCGTCGCCCTCCTGGTGGGAGGGCTGGTCACCCTGGCGCTCGTGCTCCCACCCGCGTACAGCTACCTGGTCCCGCTTGTCATCATCCTCGTCGTCGTGGGGGTCAACATCACTGCCTGGCTCGTGATCCCGCAGGTTGTCGGCTCGGCGTTCGCCTCGGCGTCCGGGGCCGCCGAGGGGTCGGTGCCCGCGCGCTCCGACTCCGCCGGCGGCTCGTCGTTCGGTTTCGCCCACGTCGGGTTCGACTGGCCGAGCGGTGACCTCACCGCCGAACCCAGCGCCGACGAATGGTCGTCGTGCTGGGACTACGCCGGTCGCGACGGTGCCGACGACGATCGCTGGTCCGTGCCCGGCGGCGCCGACAGCGTCTCCTGGAGCAGGTCGGGCGGCGCCGACGGCGGGTCGAGCTGGTCGGAGGGGTCCGCCGGCGGGTCGAGCGGGTCGAGCGGGTCGGGGAGCATGTCGTCGGGCTCGTCGGACGGACCGGGCGGCACAGCGACGGCCTGCTAGGAGCGACCCCGCCCAGGCCGGCGGGCACCCGACTCACAGCAGCACGGCGACCAGCGCGGCCAGCCACAGCGATGCCGCGTGCAGAGACTGGTCGGCCAGGTACATGCCGTTCATCCCGTTGTCGGCGAGCTCGGCGAAGTCGCCGCCACCCGTCCTGGTCAGCAGCCAGTGCACGGCGACCCGGCGGTCCCACAGCGCGTGGGTGAACACCGAGATCACCAACCCGGCGACGGCCCCGAACGCGGACAGCCGCAGGTCGAGCCCGACCGCCGTCACCGTCACCATCACCACGACGACCACGTGATACGCGGCCAGGTGGCGTCCCAGCGCCGCCCAGCCGGCCGGGCCCGGCGTCGTCTTCAACCGGGCCTGGGCGTCGGTCTGGCCCAGTACATGATCGGCGAGCTGATGTGCCGCGAACAGGGTCACCAGCAGGACCGCGAAAGTGACGGCCCTGGTCATGAGGCCGGGGCGGGACGTCGGGACGGAGCTGCGCTCATCGTCAATCCTGCTCTGCGCCCAACGCCCGGGCGGGCCGGGCGGGCCGCGGACGGCTCGGGGCCGCCCACCGGTGGCTGGCGTCGGCGGGCGGCACGCACCGGGCGGCGCGCCCGCCGGCGGCCACCGGCGAAGTCGGCCGGGACGGCGGGTGCGAGCGCGCACCCGGCCTTCGTCGGGCCGACCGGGTGGACTCGTCGCCGTTCAGCCTGCGACCCGGCGAGCTGCGACACCGCATCCTGAGACGGCTTTCGCCGGGCCCCGCACAATCACCGGCTGCCCCGGCTGCCCGAGGCGCCCAGCCGCCCGCCGCCGCGTTAGGCGAGCCCGGCGCGGCGGCGGGCGGTCTCGGCGACCGCTGCCCAGTCCTGCTCCCCCTGGCCGTGCGCGAGCGCCTCGATGAACGCGTCGCGCAGCACGCCGCCGAAGGGCAGGGGGACGTTGCGCTCCTGGCCGGCGGACAGCGCGAGGCCGACGTCCTTGAACCCGAGCGGTAGCCGGAAGTTGACCGGCTCGTAGCTTCTCTTCCCGATCATGCTGCCGTAGCCGGCGAAGACCGGGCCGGGGAACAGGTTGTCGGTCAGTACCTCGATGAACAGAGCCGGGTCCAGGCCGCCAGCCTCGATCACGGTCGTCGCCTCAGCCATCGCCTCGATGGAGCAGGCGACCAGATAGTTGCCGAGGATCTTCACCAGGTTGGCGTGCGCCGGCACCTCGCCGACCGTCCAGGTGCGCCGGCCGAGGACGTCGAACAGCGGCTGCACCTCGGCGATCGCCGCCGGCTCACCGGCGGTGACGATGGTGAGGTTGCCCGCCGCCGCGGCCTCCGTCCGGCCGAACACCGGCGCGGCGAGGTAGCGCAGGCCCCGCTCGGCGTACTCACGCGCGGCCCGTTCCGCCAGGGCGGTGCTGATCGTTGCCATGTTCACGTGCAGGGCACCGGCGGGCGCCGCTGCCAGCGCCGCGGGGTCGAGCAGGCGTTCCGTCACGGCCCGGTCGTCGGCCAGCATGCTCAGCACGGTCCCGGTCGCGAACGCCTCCTCGATGCTCGCGGAGACGGCGCCGGCTGCGGCCAGCTCGGCGACGGGCCCGGGGGAGCGGTTCCAGACCAGCACGGTGTAGCCCGCGGCGACCAGGTTGCGGGCCATCGCCGTGCCCATCCCGCCCAGACCGATGAATCCGATCCTCATCCGGCACACTCCTGACTGCGGCACGTCGACGCCCCTGTCGGTGACATACCGCAGTCTGGCCCGTCACCGGTGTGCAGGACCGGCCGGGGTTGCCGGGCTGTCAGGCGTCGGTCGCGACGGGAACCCCGGTGCCGGCGGTGAAGGTGATGAACTCGATGCGCGGCGGACCGGTGAGCAGCGCCTGGCGGCCGGCGACGAAGTGGTGCACGTGCGGCTGGTTCTCGTGCTCCTCGAAGGCGTCGCGGTCCCGGTAGAGCTCGTAGAACAGGCGGGCGTTCGGGTCGCCGGCGACGCGGTGCGTCGTGTAGATCAGCGTGCCGGGCTCCCGTTCCGCGATGAGGGGCACCGTCTGCGCCACGAGGGCGTCGAACGCGTCCGCAGTGTCCGGGCGAACCTCGAAGCGCACCGTCAAACCGAACATGGCTCCACCTCCGCGACGCAGTTGTCGGCAGCGAGGTCCTCACCATCACCGCTTCGTAGGTGACGGTGTGTGACTCGCTAGAGATCACTGTAGTGCCTATCGCGAGACTCGGGTCACTTCGCCGCGGCCCGACCTCGACAGCCCTGTGTCGTCACCGCAAGGGGCCGTCCGGACCTTGACGCACCGAGGAGACCTCGGTCGGTCCTGGTCGGAGTGCGGGAATGGCGGGAATGGCGGCGAGGGCGGCGGTCACGAGGTGGCGCATGAGCGCCGGGTCCCCGCCGCGGTAGCGGCGCAGGAACTCCTCGGGTTCGATCAGCACCCGGCCGGCGGACTCGTGGGTGGACTCCCAGGGGGCGAGCTCGGTGACCCGGGCGGTGCGGATCACCATGTAGGTCCGGTCGTCGGCGCCGAAGTAGTCGGACTCGATCACTTCGACCGGATGCAGGACGCCGAGCCGGGCCCGGACCTCCTCCCAGGCCTCCCGCCGCACGGTCTCGTCGATCGACGACTCGCCGCGCTGGACGTGCCCGCCGGGTATGTCCAGCCCGCGGGTCAGCTCGGCGACGACCAGCCGGCCGTCGTCGGTGACCGCCACCACCGACGCGCTCGTCACCTGCTCGAACGGCGGGTCCGGCGATGGCCCGAGGCACGTCAGCGTCGTCGTGCCGCCCCGCGGGCGCCGCACGGGCCGTCGGTCCTCTCCCGCTGTGGTCAAGGCAGGCTCCTCCCCGTGGCGTGGCTCCCGGGTCCTGTCTACCGCGAGGCGCGGGGCGCCGTTGTCGGTTCGGCCCGTCGTCCTGATAGGTTGGATTACCCAACTGGCACCTTCTGGTGGCTGCCCGGGAGATCCGGGCGGCGGGGCCGGGTTGGGCTGGCGGAACGTGCGGTCGAGGGGATGGTCACCATGACCGGTGCCGGGCGGGACTGTTCGATCGCGAACGCGCTCGGGGTCGTCGGTGAGCGGTGGAGCCTGCTCGCGCTGCGCGAGGTGCTGCTCGGTGAGCGCCGTTTCGACCAGATCGCCCGTAACACGGGGGCGAGTCGGGACATCCTCGCGGCGCGGCTGCGCACCCTCGTCGAGCGCGGGGTGCTGGCCAAGGTGCAGTACCAGGAACGCCCGCCGCGCTACGAGTACGTCCCTACCGAGGCCGGCCGCGCGCTGCGGCCGATCCTGCTCGGGCTGATGGAGTGGGGCGACCGCTACGTCACCGACGGCCCGGGGCCGACCAGGTGGGAGCACGACTGCGGCGCCGAGCTGCATCCCGAGATGGTGTGCGGGCACTGCCACGCGCCGGTGCTGCCGGGGACGACCACCCTGGTCCGGCTCGGCCAGGTGCGCTGACCGCTGACGGCGGGCATCACCTCGTGGTCGGGGATCGCGGACATCGTTGCGCGCCGCCCGCGGGGCGCCGTCCCGGCCGGTCGCGCGCATCCGAGGAGATGCGGGGGATCGGCATGGTTCACGTCCAGCCGCTGTCCGTCGCCGCCGCGGGGCCGAGCCTCGTCGCGGAGGCCGCCGCCCTGCGTGCCCGCGGGCCGGTCGCCGAGGTGACCCTGCCCGGCGGCATTCCCGCGTACGCCGTCAACCAGCACGCGCTGCTGCGCGCGCTGCTGCTCGATCCGCGGGTCAGCAAGGACCCCCGCCGCCACTGGGCCCAGTGGGACGAGGCGTGCCGCCGGCCCGAATGGGGCTGGGTCCTGCAGTGGGTGGGCGTGGTGAACATGCTCAGCACCTACGGCGTCGATCATGCCCGGCTGCGCCGGCTGGTCGCGCCGAGTTTCAGCGCCCGGCGCACCGAGCTGCTGCGCCCCGCCGTAGCGGCGGTCACCGAGCGGCTGCTCGACGACCTGGCCGCCGAGACCGCCGGGTCGGTCGTCGACCTGGTGGGCGCCTTCGCGCAGCCGCTGCCGCTGGCGGTGATCGGCGGACTGTTCGGCATCCCGGATCGGATGCGCCCGGACTTCGCCCACGTCGTCGAGCAGATCATGAACACGACGGTGAGCTCGGAGCAGGCCGCCGCGAATCTCGCCCGCACCCGGTCGGTCCTGGCGACCCTCGTCGAGGGGAAGCTGCGCGACCCCGGTGACGACCTGACCACCGAACTCATCGGGGTGCGGGACGCGGTCACCGGCGACCGACTGGCGTATCGGGAGCTGCTCGATACCCTGCTCCTGCTCATCAGCGCAGGTCACGAGACCACCCGGCACCTGCTCGGCAATGCCGTGCACGCGCTGCTGACCCACGATCGCCAGCTCCGCCGGCTGCGCGCCGGGGAGATCACCTGGGATCAGATCGTCGAGGAGACGCTGCGCTGGGCGCCCAGCATCGCCAACATCCCGCTGCGCTTCGCCGTGGCGGACATCGACACCGGCGCGGTGACCATCCCCGCGGGGGCGGCGATCGTCGCGGGCATCCTCGCCGCCGGCCACGACCCCGGTCACCACGGCCCCGGNGCCGACCGGTTCGAGCCCGGCCGGGACGCGGCCGACCATCTTGCGTTCGGGATCGGCGTCCACCGGTGCCTGGGCGCCCCGCTGGCACGGCTGGAGGCCGGGTACGCCCTGCCCGCCCTGTTCGCCCGCTTCCCCGGCCTCGCCCTCGCCGCACCGGCAGGTGACCTGCCGCAGGCCCCCTCCTTCATCGTCCACGGCTGGCAGGCCCTGCCCGTCCGGCTCTCGCCGCCCGCCCGGTCTGCTCCGGGCGCGCGCCTGCGCGGCGCGTGACAAGGGCGTTTCCGTCTGTTGGTCGTAGTGCGGAGGGTCGCCGGACGGCCGCGGTTCATCAGCTGTCCATCGATGGGCCCTAACGTCCGTTGTCGGCCGTGTCGACGGTCGGCACCTGGGGAAACGGCGGGAGATTCCGATGCGGGAATCAGGGGGGAGTGTCGTGGCGTCGAGACGACTTCGTGGATGGGCGGTCGCGGGTCTGGCACTGACGGTGCCGCTCGGCCTCGTCGCGGGGCAGGGGATCGCGTCGGCCGCGCCGGCGAGCGCCGGGTCGACCGTGCCGACGGTGGTGGCGACGGGGACGCTGCCGGACACCGGACTGGCCGAGTTCTCCAACGGGCTGATCCCCGGCTCGGTGGACACCGACCGCGGCGTCAACCTCGGCGGCATCGGCAGTGATCTGTACCCGGCCGGTCGGCCGAACGAGTTCTGGACCGTCACCGACCGCGGTCCGAACGGCCAGATCAAGGTGGCCGGCAAGAACCGGCGAACCTTCCCGGTCCCCGGTTTCGACCCGGCCATCCTCAAGGTCCGTGTCGACGGATCGGCCCTCAAGGTCCTGGAATCCCTGCCGATCACCACCGCGCACGGAGCACCCGTCACCGGTCTGTCGAACATCGACGGTTACGACGAGACCCCGTACACCTGGGACGCCCAGACGAAGCTCCCGTTCAACCCGAACGGGCTGGACACGGAGGGCCTCGTCCGCACGCGCGGCGGCGAGTTCTGGCTGGTGGATGAGTACAGCCCGTCCCTGCTGCGGATCAGCGCCCGCGGAAAGGTGCTGGCCCGGCACGTCCCCGCCGGCCTGAAGCTGACCGGGACGGACTACCCCGTCATCCCGTCGNTGCCCGCGATCCTCACCAACCGTAAGATCAACCGCGGTTTCGAGGGCATCGCGCTGGCGCCCGACGGCCGGACGCTCTACCTGGCCGTGCAGAGCCCGCTGCTGGTGCCGGACAAGGACACCGGCGAGGCGTCCCGCAGCACCCGGATCTTCCGCTTCGACACCGCCACCAACAAGGTGACCGGTGAGTTCGTCTACCGCCTTGAGGACGTCAGGACCTTCGACCCGAGCGCCGACGGTGACCCCGCCGAGATGAAGATCTCCTCGCTCGCGGCGGTCGACGAGCACACCCTGCTCGTCGACGAGCGCACCGACCCCGTCGCCCGCCTCTACACCGTCGACCTGCGCAAGGCCACGAACATCCTTGGCACCGCGTGGGACAGCGCCGCGACCTCGCCGTCGCTGGAGTCCCTCGCCGACCCGGCCACGGCCGGCGTCACAGTCCTGCCCAAGCGCCTCGCCGTCGATCTCGAGGCCGTCCCCGGCCTGCCCGACAAGATCGAGGGCGTCGCCGTCCTCGGCCCCCGCACCATCGCCGTCGCCAACGACAACGACTTCGGCCTCGGCACCTTCGACGCCAATGGCCAGCTCGTCGACTCCGGCGTCAAGAGCAAGATTCTCCTCCTCCGCCTGAACCGTCCCCTGTCCTGACCCTGTCGCCTCGGTCGTCCTGCGTCGAGGCAATGAGGCGCCGCCCGCACGTAAGGCGCCGCCCGCAAGCAAGGTGCCGCCAGGTCCGCACTTCGCGGACCTGGCGGTTACCGCATGGTGCGCAACTACGGGCAGCCGAAGATCTCGTGTGTGCCTACGCGGCGCCAGATGATGTGTGGCGCACCCCGCTGGTTGGACCTGCCATAGGAAAAGGTCGCCCGACCATCATCCGCCCACGTCATTTCATAGACGCCAGAAGAGCCTTGGACGCCCTTCACGCGTAGGCTGTTCTGGAAGCCGCGGCCCGCGATGAGATTCGAGGCGAAAAGGTCTCGGGCGCGAAGGAATCGCTCTTGCTGAGCAGGCGTAAGGCGGTGCCAGTCGTCCCAGAATCGCTCTGTTAGCTCAAAGGTGGGCACGCCCGGCAGCGTAGCCGGGCGATAGACCGTCAGGCGGTGCGGGGTCGGGGTTCGCCATCGTCGGCAATCAACCCGCGGGCGAAATCGCCGGATTCGGTGACATCGTGAAAAACGGTAGTTCTTCCCGCTGTGGTGTCCTCATCGGCCTTCCGCGAAGGCGTCGCTGCAGGGCGGAACGCCGCAGTGGTTGCGGGCGTGCCCGTTCGGTCGGTGGCTGCCCACCATTTCCGCCCAGCACAGTCGGCAAACTTGTCTGATGTGGCCCATATGTGCGTGCTCAACGCGTGTCTGCTCCGCCCGAACCGCCCGGTGTCCTGGCCGCGCGCCCCCGGCCGGCGGCGGGCAGGCCAACCGGATAGCGGCAACTCGCCGGGTCCGTATCGCCGGCCCCCTCGAATGGGGAGCGTGGGACCGGCTCATCGAGGAACTCGACCATACGGTGCTCCCGTGCCCGGTCCGTCGTCTCGAATTCGTGTGCTACGACATCCAGGACGTCATACCGGTGGCCCATCACCCGCATTATCAGCTCACCCTCGATACCGGCACTGACATTGCCCNCCACGTCTCGACCGATCCGTCGACCGAGTCGAGCCACTGGTTTCTGCTCGACCCGGCGACCGGCCGCGACCTCGGCCGGCCCCTGTACGGACCGTCGCCGGCGGACCTGCTGACAGCGGTCCCGCGGGCGTCACGACTACGGCACCGTCGATCCGTACGCCACCGACGACCTCGCCGTTCGGACGCGCCGTCGGCCGTCAACGCCGCAATCAGGACCATCGCAGTCTCGCCCTGAGTCGATGTCGGCTGGCGCGTGCACCTCGAGACGCCGGGTCGGGTGTCGGGTTGTGGTCTCTGGTGATTGGTCTTGACGCTGCGCAGGAGTGGGATGCTGGTTGGGTGACCGGCGGGGGNGCGGGCGAGGNGAGTCAGCGGTTCTTCGTCTCGTATACGGGGGNGGATGTTCGGTGGGCGGAGNGGGTGGCGTGGACGTTGGAGGCTGCCGGTCATGAGGCGCTGATCCAGGCGTGGGACTTCGGCCCGGGATCGCATTTCGTCGGTGAGATGCAGCGGGCGTTGAGCGATGACCGGCGGACGGTGGCGGTGTTGTCGGCGGCCTATCTGGAGTCGGCGTTCGCGACCGAGGAGTGGCAGGCGGCGTGGGCTGCTGACCCCGTCGGTACGGAGCAGCGGCTGCTGGTCGTGCGGGCGGAGGACTGCGACCGGCCCGGTCTGCTGCGCCAGGTGGTGTCGGTGGACCTGTTCGGAGTGTCGCGGGAGGAGGCCCGGATCCGGCTGCTGGAGATGGTCCGGCTCGGGCGGCGCAAGCCGACGGTGGAACCTGATTTCCCCGCCGGCCTGCCGGCCCAGGGCAGTCCGGCCGGTCCCGCCCGTTCCGCCGCTCCCGCCCGTTCCGATGGTCCCGCCCGTTCCGCCGGTTCCGCTGGTGGGTCGGCGGAGGCGGCGCCGACGTTCCCGGCGGAGCTGCCGGAGGTGTGGAATGTGCCGCCGCGGTTGGGCCGGTTCGTCGGCCGGGAACAGCAGCTTGCTGCGGTGGCGAAGGAGTTGGCGGCGCGGGGTTCGGCGGCGGTGTGCGCGGTGCACGGCTCGGGTGGCGTGGGCAAGAGCGCGTTGGCGGTGGAGTTCGCCTACCGGCAGATGGGTTCGTTCGATGTGGTGTGGTGGGTGAGTGCGCAGGACCCGGAGCTGATCGCCGGCCAGGTGGCCGCGCTGGGGGTGGAGCTGGGGCTGGCCGACGGGGCGCAGTGGCCGGCGGTGGCCGGGGAGCTGCGTCGTCGGCGGCTTCGATGGCTGCTCGTTCTCGACAACGTCGAGGACCTGGATGGCGCAGGTGTGGATGGCGCGGGTGTGGCGGTGGTGGGGCCGTTGCGGCCGGCTGATCCGTGGGGGCGGCTGCTGGTCACGTCCCGGTTGGTCGGGGTCGCCGGCGGTGGGGTGGAGGTCGGGGAGTTCAGCCCGGACGAGGCGGTGAGTCTGCTGACCGGGCGGGTCGGGTCGCTGGACGCGGCGGTGGCGGGGCGGATCGCGGAGCTGCTGGGCTACCTGCCGCTGGCGCTGGAACAGGCGGCCGGCTACCTGCGTCAGACCGGAATGCCCGCCGGGGAATATGCAAATCTGCTGGCCCGTCGGCTCGGGGACATGGTGGGCCGGGGGCGGGTGGCGGACCGGCCCGGGGTGACGGTGGCGAACCTGTGGGAGCTGTCGACCAGCCGCCTACGGGCGGAACGGCCGGAAGCCGCCGTGCTTCTGGAGCTGTGCGCGGTCTGCGGACCCGATCCGGTTCCGTTGGACCTGTTCACCAGCGCTGTGGACGCGCTGCCGGACGGGCCGGTGCGCCAGGCGGCCGGGGATCCGGTGCAGTGGGCGGACACGGTCGGGGCACTGGTCGGCTACAGCCTGGCCCGCCGCGACGGGCCGGCGCTGACGGTGCACCGGCTGGTCGCCGCCGCGACCCAGGCGGCGATGGCCGTGCCGGAGCGGACGGCGACCACCGCCGTGGTGGTACGGCTGCTCGCCGCAACCCTGCCCGCCGACGTGCGAGATCCGGCGGGCTGGCCGCGGTGGCGGGAGCTGCTGCCCCATGTCCGGACGGTGCTCGACGGTGACGACAGCCGCTGGGACGACCCTACGGCCCGCGAGGTCTCGTGGCTGTGTGACCGCACCGGCCTGTACCTGGAGCATCACGGCCGTCCGGACGTCGCCCTCGACTACCTCCACCGCGGCCTGACCCTCGATGCCACCGGGCTCGGCCCCGATCATCCGGACACCCTGGTCTCGCGGAACAACCTCGCCTACGCCTATAAGGCGGTGGGGCGGGTGGAGCAGGCGATCGCCCTGTACGAGCGGACCCTGGCCGACGCGGAGCGGGTCCTGGACCAGGGGCATCCCTTCATCGCGACGTTCCAGGCCAATCTCGAAGGTGCCCGAGCTGCCGCGGAACGGCGTCGGCGCGCGTAGGGCCCCCGGTTCTCCCGGGCGGCGGCGCGGACTTCGTCGCCCCGCCATCTTCCTCGTCGCGGGCCTCATCCTCGGCGCGTAGCGCTCCTGGGAACGGGGTGCGGGAGGGGGGACTTGAACCCCCACGCCCTAGGGCGGCAGGACCTAAACCTGCTGCGTCTGCCATTCCGCCACTCCCGCGTGGCTTCCAGGGTAGCGAGGCCCGGCACCACGGTGGCATGGCGGTTCTCCGAAGCGTCGATCGGCGGTCACCGTGGGCTGCGACGCCGGTCCAGATGCGTCTCGTCGGGATTCGGGAGGTTTGGGGAGAGGGGAGCCGGACACATACCGGGCCGTCAACAGGGTTCGCGTCGTCGGCCACCTTCGTTCGTCCGACGGTCGCCTTGCCGACAGGCGCGGCGGCTTCGCTGTCGCCAGCCCGACCCGCACGGGCGGCCGCCCGGCGGCAGGCTGGTGCGTGCGCCGGTCCGCGCGAGGACGACTGGGAGACGACAACAGATGACCACGACGGAGGCCCCGGGCACCGCCGCGTCCACCGACACCGCCGTTCCCGCTACCACCGGTTCGTCCGGCACCGGTTCGTCCGGCACCGGCCCCACAGATACTCCGCCCACATCCATGGCCGATGTGGTCGTCGACGTCGCTGGTGACGGGTCCGGCTCGGACGATGTGCCGGCCGCTACCGCTGGTACCTCGGTCGCCGAGGGGGAGAGCGGCTCGGGCGGTGTGCGCGCGGGTGCCGCCGACCGGGGCGACGAAGTTCGAGCCGCCCGCCGGCATCTCGCCGCTGCCGACGCTCCTCCTGGTGGGCATCCGACGGCGGGGGATGCGGCGGCGGCCGACGGGGCCGCGCGGACCGTGTCCCGACTGGGGCGGTCCGGGCCCCGGCACGCCGCCCAGCGTGCCCTGCTCGAACGCAACCGGGCGCTGACGCTGATCCACTCCGGGCAGGCGACGACCGCGACCGTCGACACGGTGTGTGACACCGGCGTGCGGGTGAACGGGCGGGCCGTCGCCGAGGTGCACCTGCTCGTCGATCGGCCGGGGGGTGCGCCGTATTCGGTGGTGCGCAGCGCGGTGCTGCCCGACGCGGACATGGATCTCAGCCGCGCGGCGATCGCCTCGTCCGGCCGGCCGCGGCGCATCCCGGTGCTGGTCGACCCGCGCCGGCCGCAGAACGTGCTACTGCGCTGGGACCTGCGGCCGGCGAGCTAGTCTGGTCGGCCGGTGAGCTGGTCCGGGCGGCCGGGTGCGGCGCGGGCGGTCAGGCGGCGGCGAGGTTGAGGTCGCGCAGGAGCTTGGCGACGTGGCCGGTCGCGCGGACGTTGTACTGGGCCACCTCGACCTTTCCGTCGGCGCCGATGACGAACGTCGAGCGGATCACGCCGACGGTCTTCTTGCCGTACATCGTCTTCTCGCCGAACGCGCCGTAGGCGGCCAGGACGCTGCGTTCCGGGTCGGACAGCAGCGGGAACGTCAGCGACTCGTTGTCGCGGAACTTCACCAGCTTCGCCGGCTTGTCGGGGGAGATCCCGAGGACGTCGATGCCGGCGTCGTTGAGCTGGGCGAGGCTGTCCCGGAAGTCGCACGCCTGCTTCGTGCAGCCCGGCGTCGACGCGGCCGGGTAGAAGTAGACGACGACGCGACGGCCCCGGAACGACGACAGCGACACCTCGTTGCCGTCGGCGTCGGGCAGCGTGAACTCGGGAGCGGGGTCGCCGGGGGCGAGACGGGCGGCGCTGGCGGTCTCAGTCATGGCCCGAAAAGTAGTCGTGGCCTGCGCGGAACGGCAAACCACCCCCGTCCGCCGTGGCCGGGGGGTGGGCCACGCAGCCGCGGCCGGCCGTCTCGTCCGAGGGGAGGAGACGGCCGGGGCGGCGCGGGCTGGTCGGTTGTCTGGTCGGTTGCCCTGGCCGGACGCCCTGGTGGGGGCGTCGGGGTCAGCTCGCGGCGGTGACGGCGGCGCGGAAGCCGTCGGGGGTGAGCTGGGTGCCGGAGAGCTGCTTGCCGCCGACGAGGACGGTCGGCGTCGCCGTGACGCCGGCCTTCGACGCGTCGCCGTCGACCTTGGCGACGTAGCCGTCGTAGGTGCCCTTGTCGACGGCGTCCTTGTAGGCCTGCGAGGTCAGGCCGGCCTTGGCGCCGAGCGTGAGCAGCGTGTCCTTGGTGAACCCGCCGGTGTGCTCCTTCGGCTGGTTGGCGTAGAGGACGTCGTGAAGCTGGCGGAACTTGCCCTCGTTCGCCGCAGCGGCCGCCGCGTTCGCCGCCCGCTTCGACTCGGGACCGAGGAACGACATCACGTGATAATCGATCTTGATCTTGCCCTGGTCGAGCAGGGTGCGGATCGTCGGGCCGGTCTGCGTCTCCAGCGCCTCGCAGGCGGGGCACTGGAAGTCCTCGTACATGTCCACCGTCACGGGGGCGGACGCCTGGCCGACGATGATGCCGTTGTGGCTCCCGGTGGCCGCGGCCGGCAGCACGACCGGCTTCGACTCCTCCCGCGAGTTCTGCACGACGAAGCCGATCACGCCGGCGACGATGAGCGCCACGACGACCACCCCAGCGACGATCAGGTTGCGGCGCCGCCGCTCCTGGGCCGCCGCCGCGGCGCGGGCGGCGGCGGCCTTCGCCCGCCGGTCCTCGGCGCTCGCCTTGCCCCGCCGGGCCGGGCCCGTCCCGCCGCCGGCCCCTGCCGCGGAGTTCGACCCTGCCGCGGAGTTCGCCCCGGTGCCGCCACGGACGCCGCCGCCAGGGCCGGAGCCGCCGCGGGGGGCGGAGCCGCCGCCGGAACCGGAGCCGGGACGGGCCGCGGGTTTGGTCGAGGTCGGGGTGTTGCGGCCGTTCCCGCCTTTGCCGCGGGTCTTAGAATTCGAGGCCATCTGTGTCACTCCTGGAACGGTCGTTGACCGGCTTGTCGAGGATGCGGTCCACGGCGAGATAACCACCGGGCCGCCAGGCGAGCAGCGCGGCCGCGGCGAGCAGCAGGCTGTCGCGGACCAGCTCGGAGGTGTAGTGCGTGGGGGCGTCGGCCGTCAGGTCGCCACCGGAGGAGAAGCAGCCGCAGTCGATGCGCAGGCCGCGGGCCGCCGCCGAGACGATGGCCGTGATGTAGGCGGCGAACATCAGCGCCGACAGCAGCGCGGTCACCCGCACCGCGAGTCCCACGATGAGCAGCACGCCGAGGGCGATCTCCAGGAACGGCACGCCATAGGCCACCGGCTGCACCAGCGCCTCGGGCAGGATGCGGAATGCCCGCACCGAGCGCAGCATGCCGTCCGGATCGTTGACCTTCAGCAGGCCGGCGACGAGCCAGACGACGCCGAGGGCCAGGCGCAGGACGGTGGAGATGCCCCGGCTCGCCGGCTGCGTCGGCGTGGTGAGGCGGTAGGCGATCGTGTTCATTACCGGGCTTCTGGTCCGGACCGCTCGGCGGTCAGCTTGGGCAGGTCGTCGATGTAGGCCTGGACGCCCGTGCCCGCCAGGTACAGCGCGCGGATCCGGTCGTCCCGGGAGAACGCGATCACCTGGGAGCCGTGGGTGACCAGAACGGAACCGTCGGCCTGAACCTCGGGCTTCTCCAGGGGGACGCCCAGGGCCTCGGCCTCGGTGCGGATCCGGTCGAACGTGCCACGGACCCCGATGAAGGTCGCGTCGAACTGCCTAAGCCAACGACTGAGAACCGGCCCGGTATCCCGATCAGGATCGGACGTCACGAAAACGACCGCGATCTGCTGCCGTACGTCCGGTTTGACCTCGGTGAGTGCGGAGGAGATGTCCGCCATCGTCGTCGGGCAGACATCGGGGCAGTGCGTGTAGCCGAAGAACAGCAGGGTGATTTTTCCCTTTGTCCGTTCTCGCAGGTCGAAGGGGCGCCCTTCGGTGTCGGTCAGGTTCAGGGCGGGTTTGGCCAGCCGCTGCGCCGGGACGGTGCCGTGCAACCCGTCGTTGTCGCCGTCGCCCGCGTCGACGATGGTCACCCCGTTGTTCGTTCCGGAACCGGCGCAGGCGGTGACCAGCAACAGCGACGAGACGGCCAACGCCGACCCGAGAACGCCGATCAGCCGCCTCGACCGGCGCCGACCGGCCGGCGGCGACGGCTGAGCGGCAAAGGACGACTGGACAGCCGGGGACGGCTGGACGGCCGGGGAGGATTGGGTTTGCGAGGGCGGCCCGGCCGGGGGGGACGGCGGAGCAGGCGGAACCGCGTGGCGGGAGGGGGACCGCCCGAGGCGGATGGAGACCTCGCGACGGGGACGGATCAGGGACATGACACTCCAGGAGCGGGCGCCGCAGGCGCGCGGGATCGCCACCGGCCGGCGGCGAGCGTGATCAAAGGTGATCGCCGCGGACGCGGTGGATGACGGGCTGACGGGACGGAACGGGGACGTGCGGCGATGGCACAGGCGACGGCGCGGTGCCCTGCCCGGCCCGCGGCGCAGCGGGGCTAGACCGCTGCGACCCGCCACGGCGCATCCCGGAACGATCTGCTGGCGAGCGGCGTCGGCGGGCCGCGCCGGGCGACGGCGTGACGCAGCAACGCCAGGCGCGGCCGTCCCACCGACCGGGCTCGCCGGGGCCGCACGAGCCGCGGGGCCGGCATCGGGGCCGGCGGGGCCGCCGGTAGGGCGGGCAGCCGGCGAGCCAGCAGCCGACCGGCGGCGGCCAGCACCTCCGCGCCGCGGCGGGCCCACCAGAACATCAACGCCGCTGCCAAGGTGTGGGTCAGCAGCATCGCCAGCGCGACGGCGGCGGCCGAGGCGGACCCGGAGCCGAGAGCGGCCAGGCCACCGAGGTGCTGATGCCCCGCGGCGGGCGCGTGGCCCGATCCGGCCCCGGCGGAGACCCGGCGGGCGGCCGCCAGCAGCGCCGGATCGACGTGCGTCAGCCCGGGGTGAAGCGCCGGGCCGACCACCGCCCCCGTGGTGTGCGCCGCCGACGCGGCCCCGGCCTGGCTGTCGTGGCAGAGGAGCAGGCCGAACAGGGGATCGCCCCGCGCAGTCCGCGGCGCGGCCCCGCAGCCGGCGGCGGCGAGCGCCGCGTGCAGGAGGCCCTGGACGGCGAGCAGACCGCCGAACGACCGTGGCCCGCCGATCCGTCGGCGCGGGTCATGCTGGCGCGGGTCATGCTGGCGACGGGCCCCGGGGGCGGCCTGGCAGGCGGCCACGGCCGATCGGATGATTTCGGCCGCGGCGGCGAGCAGGACGGCGGCCAACACGACGAGGAGCAGCCGGCCGGGCGGCGGTGCCTGGCCGGCCAGCGGTAGGTGGGCGAGGAGCGCCCAGGCCACCGCCGGCACCGCGAACGCGGCTCCCGCGAGTGTGCCGCGGGGGATCGCGTCGGTGAGCACCCCGCCGCGCCGCGGGTGCGGGGGATCGCGTGGGTGCAGGGGGTCAGGACTGGTCGGCCCGGGGCGATGCCCTCCCGGTTCAGACCGTTGCCGACCGCCGCGCACAGCCATCAGCGTAATGTCCGGCGACTCACGATCCCCGGTCAGTCTGGGCCGGCGTCGGCGAGCCGGTCGACGGCCTGGGCTGATCCGCGGAGGTGGGCCGGGGATGGCGGGCGGGGCAGGCGCCGAAGTGGGGGCAAGCCGGCACGCGTGGATAAACGTGAGAGACCTCCTGGCGACCACTCGACGTTTCGCCTCGCCGGGGGGTGATCGGTCTGGCACGATCGGAACAGGCCGGCCGCACCCGAGGGGGTCGCATCCGGCAGGGCGGCACCCGACAGGGCCGCACCTGACGGAGTCACACCCGACAGGGCCGCGCCTGGCGGGGACGTCCGCGGTGCGGCGGCGAGTGATCGGCGCGCACCGTGACCGCCGCCATCCGCACCGGACGAGAGGGCAACATTCGTGCCGCAGGACCCGGCCGTCATCCAGCGGCAGATCGAGGAGACCCGCGCCGAACTGGCCGAGACGATCGACTCGATCGCCGAGATCGTCAGCCCACGCCGGATCGCCGAACGCACTCAGGAGCAGCTTCGGATCAAGGCTGCCGAGCTGCGGCAGCGCTACGGTCCCGCGCTCGGGCTCGGCCCGGGGCCGGGTGCACCGCAGCTACCGGCGGGATCCGGCGCCGCGGCCGGCGGGGTGCTGGTCCCCGGCGGCGGCCAGGTCGGCGGGCCCGGGGCGAACCGGCTGTCCCAGGGCGGCGTCACCCTCGTGCGGGTCGTGCGGTGGGATCGGGTGGCACTGGTCGGCGGGGGCCTGCTGCTGTTCGCCGGCGGGGTCCGGCGCCGTCGGCACCGGTCGTCCCGCCGCGGATGACCGCACAGGTTCCGCCGGGCCGAGTGGTGCTGCTGCGCCACGGGGAGACCGAGTGGAGCCGGCTCGGTCGGCACACCGGCCGCACGGATGTCGAGCTCACCGCCGAGGGGGAACGCCAGGCCGCCGGGCAGGCCGCCCGGCTGTCGACGTGGTCCTTCAGGCTCGTCGCGACCAGCCCGCGGGCTCGGGCTCGCCGCACCGCCGACCTCGCCGGCCTGGTCGCCACCCCCGAGACCGAGCGGGAGAGCTGGGACGACCTGGTCGAATGGGACTACGGCGGCTACGAGGGGATCACCACGGCGACGATCCGCGAGACAGTGCCCGGCTGGACGGTGTGGACCGCGCCGGTGCCCGGCGGCGAGACCGTCGAACAGGTCGGCGCGCGTGCCGACGCGGTGCTGGGCCGGCTGCGCCCCTGGCTGAGGCGCGGCGACGTCGCGCTCGTCGGGCACGGGCACATGCTGCGGGTGCTCGTCGCCCGCTGGCTCGGCCTGCCGCCCCGGGCCGGGGCGTACCTCGTGCTGGCCGCGGGCGGGCTGTCGGTGCTCGGCCACGAGCACGAGGCGCCGGTGGTCGAGGCCCTCAACCTGCCCGCCTGACCTGACCTGATCCACGTCGCGACGCCCGGCGCCCCGGGCCGGCGCGTTACAGGTTCCCGCTGCGCCGCAGGCCGGCCAGGGCGACGATTCCGGGCAGGACCGGCAACCAGAAGCTGATCACCCGGTAGACGAGGACGGCGGCGAGCATGGTCGCCGCGTCGCCGCCGGCGGCCGCCAACCCGAAGGCCAGCGCGGGTTCGAGCGCGCCTACCCCGCCGGCCGTCGGCGCCGCGCCGGCCACCATGGAGCCGACGAGGTAGACGGTGGCCACCGCCATCACCGAGATGCTGGCCCCGAACGCCCAGACCGTGCAGGCCAGCGCCAGGATCTGGAACAGGCGGGTGCCGGCCTGGGACAGCAACAGGACCGTGGTGCGTCCGGGGGAGTGCGCGAGGACCGACACGTGGGCGCGGAACGCCCGGACGGCGGGCCGCGCCATCACCCGCACCCGCGGGTGGGCGACGGTCCCGGTCACGAGCGCGCAGACGACCACGCAGCCGAGCAGGACCGGCCCCGCGCCGATCCCGTCGAGGGTGGACCGGACGGGGCTGACCACCGCCTCGCCGATCCCCGAACCGCTGAGTGTCCCGGCCACGATGACGATGCCGGCCAGGTGGGTGATCGCGCCGGCACCCTTGATCGACGCGATGGCGGCGAGCGCCGCGGGCCGGGTCATCCCGCGCTTCTCCAGGAACCGCAGATGGACCGCGATGGCGCCGAGGCCGGCGGGGACGATCCGGTTCGTCGCCGCGGCCGCCACCTGGACGCCCGTCACCGTGCGCAGCTCCACCCGCAGGCCGCTGGCCGCCCGCATGGACAGGCCGTTGGCGACGTAGAACAGCGCCGTGCAGCAGGCGCACGCGGCGAGCCAGTGCCACCGCGGGGCGGGCACCCCGGACAGCCGGGAGACGGCGTCCCCGCGGAAGCGCACCGCCAGCACGACCAGCAGTGCCGCGACGACGATCCCGCAGACCAGGGGCCGGCGCCGGGACCGTGCCAAGCCGACCGCGAGGGGCTCGTGAAAGACGTGACGGTCGGGGTCGGTGACACCGGCCGGGTGCTCCACCAGCACGGCCCCGGCACCCTCGGGCCTGGCCGGGCGGCGGCGCTGGTGGGGCAGCGTCTCGGGCTGGTCGGTCGGTACGGTGGCGCTCTCCGCGCCGAGCAGGACCGGGATCTCTATGACAACCCCCGTAGGGCCGGAGCAGTGGTCACGGTCGTGACGATGGAGACGCAGGTCACGGTACGCGAGTTGCCTGAACAACACCTGAAGCATCCGCATTGTCGGCCTGACTAACTCCGGTCGTCGGCGCATGGAGCGGACAAATCATCCAATGGTGCCGGTGATGGCCACATGGGCGGTGCCCCGCGGGGCCACGTGCGAGACATGTCAGAGATATGTGGCAGAAAAGCCGCTTTTACACTTCTTTGGGTGATTGGTGCCGGGTGGCGTTCGGGACTCCGTCAGGAGCCGCAGGCCGCCTCCAGCGATTCCTCCTGGCGGGGCGGATCCGGCTGGCGGGGGAGATCGAACCAGACCTGCTTGCCCGGCCCCTGCTCGTCCAGGATGTCGACGACACCCCACTGCAGCGCCAGCGCGGCGACCAGGTGCATGCCCCGTCCGGACTCGTCGTCCTCCCCCGCGGGCTTCAGCGCCGGATGCTGCGCGGTCCCGTCGTCGACGGCGATGCGGATCCGGTCGGCCTGCAGCTCGACGGTCAGGCACAGCGCCTCCCGGTCGCCGACGAACCGCACGGCGTTGGTCACGACCTCGCTGACGAGTAGCTGCGCGACCTCGACGGTCTCGGGGCGGCTCCAGGCGACGAGCAGTTCGGCGACCAGACGGCGGGCCCGGCCGGCGGCGCGGGGATCGGCGGGCAGGTCGAAGCGTGCGGTCAGTGCTTCGGCCACGCCTCACCTTCCGTGAAATCGGGCGGGACAACTCCGTCGTCCGTTGCCGTCCTCGCGCCAGGCGAGCTGCCCGGCGACGCGTACGTGCCACACCGCTCGCCACCTCAAACCTGCACCGTCCGTGGCCCTCGGTCGCCTTGACGACCACGTGCCGCATCTGGATACCGCGCGGCGTGGCCATCCGGGGCAACGACGCGCCGCGGGACACGGCTCGGCATGCGGCGCAGCGGGGTCTGCCGGGGGCTCAGATGACGTCGATGCCGTCCAGCACGGATTCGCGGCGTGCCAACCAGGCCTGGGTCACCTCGTCTACCTGGGCCTGGTCGATGCGCGCGGCCGCCGCCGACAGCTCGGCCTCCCGAGCCGACGCGGTCCCGGACCGATCCGGCTGGCCACCCGGCCGGCGAGGCGGCTCGGCCCGCCCGGGGCGCCCCGGGCGGGGATCCGGCCCGCGGCCCGGCGGGTTCGGCGTGCCGGAACCGCCCGCCCCGAGCGGACGGCCGCGGCCGGGACTCCCCGGGCGTTCCGCACCCGCCACCACGCCTGCCGGGCTTCCGGCGGGCGCCGCGTAGGGCGATCGGCCGTTCGGTGGGGGCGCGCCGGTGGGGGGTCCTGCCCGGTCCGGCGCAGGTGTCTGCCCTCGGCCCCGCCGCTCCCGCGGGTCCGGGCCCGCCCAGCCGGGGCCGTCCTGCCCGGGACGACCGGGCAGATCGCCGTCCGTGTGCCAGCCCGCGGGCCGACGCTCGGGCGGGGCGTCGCCGCGGTGCGGCGGGCCACCGCCGAGCGTGACGGACCGTTCGTGGTCGGCGCCTGGCGGCAGGGGCTGGCGGAGGCCGGCTGGGCCGTCGCCTCCGACGCGGCCCGGGGGGAGCCGCGATCCCTCGTGGTTCGGACCAGCTCCCGGATTGGCCCGCATGCGCGGCCCCTCAGCTCGGCCGGGGGCGCCCGGTCCGTCCGGGCGTCCGGGCTCGCCCGGGCCGTCCACCGGCCCGCGGGCCGCCGGGCCGGCGGCGCGAGCCTGCTGCGCGTGCTGGGGTGGCGACCAGGTGCCGTTCGCCCGCGCCGACGCCATCTCGACCGGGCCGGAGATCGGCGGTGCGGGCCGGGACGCCGGCACGGACACCCGATCGGGATATCCGGGCGGCGCGCTGTGATCGACCGGCAAGGGCTGACTCGGGAAGGCGTCCGGCGGCCCGTCCGGCCGCTGGCCGCCCGCCAACCGGGGCTGAGCGCCGGTCGGGCGCGCCGGCACATCGGCCGCTCGGCCCGGTCGGCCGGCGGCAGGCGCGGGGGGCGCCAGGCCCGGCAGCGCCGAGCCGTACTCGTCCGGTCGCTCCCGGCCGGCTTCCCCGGCGACTGGGAACGCGCCCGTGGCCCGCGGCTGCGCCGAGGACGGCCTGCTCGCCGCCGTGGGCGCCGGTGCGAAACCGGGTGCCCCGGGCTGGCGCGGCGTCCCCGGGGAGGGCGGCGTGGTGCCGGGCAGGTTCGGCGCGCCGGCCGACGGATGGGCTGCAGTGCTGTTGGGGTGGGGCGCAGTGCCGTTGGGGTGGGGCGCGTAGTGGCGTCCCGAGGACCCGTCGTTGCGGCCGACTTCCGCGGTCGGTCGTCGGCCCGCATCGTTGATCCCGGGCAGCCTGGGGGTCGCGCCGCTCGGGCGGGGCATGCCGGGCGGTGCCGGGATCCGCGGCGCGGGCCCCGTCGGCCGGGCCGGGGTCGGCTGCCCGGCCGCGACCGCCGGCGGGTAGTCGGCATAGCCGTCACGGGTGCGGTCCGGGGACCGGTCGACGTCGCCGGGCATGGTTCCGCCGTACGCCGCGACCGCCGGCAGCGTGCCGCCAGGCCGACCTGGCACCGAGGGCGGCGGCGTGGGCGTGGGCGGGCCGGGGCGGGCGGGCGGCGGCGGGCCGGCGGGTCGGGTGCCCGGCAGGGCCGGCTGGCGCGATTGCGCCGCGACGTCCATCGGGGGACGGCCCGGACCCGGCTGCGGGACGTGACCGCGGTCCCGCCCTGCGTCCGGGTGGGTTGCGATGCCGCGATCGTCGCGGTCCCGGCCGGCGTGCGGGCGACCCTCCTGGGGCCGACCGCCCGCACTGTGATCGTCGAAGCGCCGGTCGTCGAAGCCTCGGTCCTCGGGCCGCCGGTCGTCGAAGCCTCGGTCCTCGGGCCGCCGGTCGTCGAAGCCTCGGTCCTCGGATCGCGGATCGTCGAAGCTTCGGTCGTGCAGGCTCTGGTCGTCGACGCTCTGGGGGGCGAA
Organism: Frankia sp. ACN1ag; assembly: GCF_001414035.1. Lineage (NCBI taxonomy): Bacteria > Bacillati > Actinomycetota > Actinomycetes > Frankiales > Frankiaceae > Frankia > Frankia sp. ACN1ag. The sequence goes on from NZ_LJPA01000007.1 coordinate 81,136, forward strand.
CCGCCGGTCGTCCGGCCGCTGGCCGTCGAACCTCGGCTCGTCGAACCGCGGCCCACTGGACCTCGGGTCACCGAACCGTGGCTCACCGAAGCGCTGGTCTTCGGCTCCGCGGTCGGAGCGGTCGTCCCGGCTGTGCTCCCGGTCGTCGTAGCCGGCAGGCGGCGGGGGAGGCGGTCGGCCGGTGTCGGGTGCGGCGGCGTGGGCGGCCGCGAGGGCGCCGCTCTCGGCCCCGGGCTCGTCGTAGCCCGACTCGGCCTCGCCGTTGTGGGCGCCGTCTCCGGCGTCCTGCGAGATACCGGTGATGGCGATGATCGAGGCGCAGGGCCAGAGCCGGTCGCAGCTCAGGCAGAGATCAAATTCGTTCGGTTGGTGCAGATCAATGAGCGTGATCAGGGAATGGATGTGCTCAATGATCTTCGGGCCGACCAGAACGGGCCCACGCGCGATGACGTCGAGCTCGGAGCGCAAACGCCCGTGATATTGCTCGACGTCGGCAAGGCGCGGATCGTCCATCACAGGCAGCATGCACCATAGCGGGCGAGAGGGTGCGAACGGCGTAGAACCATGGAGGGTGCCGTCACGGCTGACTCACGGTCCGCGTCCGATGGGCGGCACGGGGCGACGCTGACGGTCTTCTCCTCCTCACCTGCCGTGAGCATGGTGGCGGGCCGCCTGGCGGACGGGTGCGCGGTCACCTCCCGGCCGGGGCCCGGGAATCGCGGCGGCGCGACGGGGCTAATCGCTGATCAGGAACGGTCCGGCCGGACCTCGTCGGTGCGCCGAACCTGGCGCATCAGGCCCTCCTGAAGGCGGGCGAATTCCTCGATGTAGGGACTTTCGACCTGCCCGGGGGCACCTCCGGGCTCCTTGCCCGGTCCGGATCGATCAAATGGCTCGAATCCCGCGAACTGACCGCCACCGTTCGGTGACATCCGGTCGGGCTGGCCGTCGAAGGCGGGGTAATGGCCACCGGGCGCGGGCCCACCTCGGTCGGTCGGCGCGTCGTAACCGGGACCGTACGGCGGCAGGTTGCCCCCGCCCGCCGCGCCGGCGCGATCCTGGCCGTTGTCGAACGCGGGGTAATGCGTGCCGTTCTGGCCGGCGTTCCGCTCGGCGGAACCTCCGTCGTAAGCGAATCCCGAGCCGTTGGGGGTGGCGCTACCGGGGGCGATCGAGAGCGGGGCACCGCGCAGACCATCACCGGACGCGTCCGGCTGCTCCGAGGCCAGAAAGCTCTCGGTCGCCGGGTAGATGCGGGCGGAGAGGCTGACCGACATCGGGTCGCTGCCGTAGGTGATGACGTCGACCTGATCCTCCGCACTGATCCCACCGTTGCGGGCCAGATCGACGAAGCGGAACAGATCGGCCCAGCGCAGACCATCGAGATCGACACTGATGCGCAATGCCATGGTGGTGCCCCATCCCTGAGGTTCGTTACGTGCCGACGGTTACCTGGGCGCCAACGGACGATCGAGAGGTGCCACGGCACGCCGCCCGTCAGCGCCAGCCCGGGCAGCGATGGGCGGCAGCTTATACCCCGTTGGGGGACCATTCCCCATCCGGGGAGGTTTCGGAGGGCTCTGCGCCGATAGTGCGCGATGCCGGCAACGCCGATTGCGTGCATCAACTCGTTACCCCAGGTCAATCGGTCGCACGATGTCGATCCGGGTCGGCGTGCCGGGACCACGGACGCCGGGACCACGGACGCCGGGACCAGGGCGGCGCGGAAGGCGGAGGGGCGCCGGCGGTCAGTCCGAGATGGACGGTGTCCCCATCCGCCGGGCGCGCGCACGGTGCGCCCGTCCGCACGTAAAGACCGCCGGGGGTGCCGCGCGCCCGGCGCGGGCGGGTAGTGTCCGCCCTGTGAGCGTTGTGTCCGGCGGTGTCAACGGGGTCGGTGGCGTGGCCGGGGCGGGCACCCAGGCGGGGGTCATGCAGGCCGGGGCGTTGCCGATCAGGCTTCTCCACGACCGGGTGCTCGTCGAGCCCCGGGAGGACGCCGTGGACCGGCGGTCGAAGGCCGGCATCGTCATCCCGCCGACCGCGCACATGGGCAAGCGGTTGTCGTGGGCCGACGTGGTCGCGGTCGGTACCGCGGTGCGGACCATCCAGGTCGGTGACCGGGTGCTGTTCGACCCCGAGGACCGCGCCGAGGTCGAGCTGCACTCGACCACCTACGTTCTGCTGCGGGAGCGGGACCTGCACGCCGTCGCGGCCGAGCGGCTCGACGACGGGCTCGCCGGTCTCTACCTCTGAGGCCTCGCCCCGGGGCGGGGCAACCCCGCCTGGTGTGCGTGCGCCATCCACCGACCACCCGGCGCTGCCCCCGGGCCCGAATGGTGTACGGTGCCGCATCGATCGGGATGGAGGCGATCCGCCCGGGTCGTGACGTCCGGTCGTGAATGTGGTGGGAGCGACACCGCGCCGACGGCCCCCTGTCTGGCCTGACGCGGTTGCGCCCCGTATCCTTCGCTCGGCTTTGGAGATCCGCGTTCCGGCCGGGACCCTTGGATGTGGCGGAGGCACCGGGAAATGCGGACATAAGGCACTGCATCCCCCATCCTCGGGGTTATTGCGTACCGTAGCCAGCCGATGTCCCGGGGTGCCGTGTTGAATGGCTCCCCGTGTTCGGCGGGAACCACTACCCGCGGGTTGGCATAACCCCTGGGGAACGACGGCAGGGAAAGGAAGGAGACGCATGGCTCGTGACTTCGACGCTCGGCGAAGCACGGATGTCGAGGAGGACGAGCTCCAGGAGCAGAGCCTGGAGACGCTCAAGGCGCAGCGNGCGGGCGCTGCGGCGGACCTCGGGGACGACATGGACGCCCTCGAGGCCGAACTGGACCTGCCCGACGCCGAGGTCCGCGACGAGGAACTGTCGCTGCGGGTGCTTCCTCGGCAGGCGGACGAGTTCACCTGCACCCAGTGCTTTCTGGTGCAGCACCGCAGCCAGTTGGCGGATCCACGCCGCATCGTCTGCTCGGACTGCGCGGCCTGACAGGTCCGGGGGATCGGCGGTCGGCACGGCGGGCGTCATGACCGACCCGACGCCCCCCGGTCGGCCCGCCGCCGCCCTCGTCCGGGCCGCCAGCACCAGCACTACCAGCACCAGCCAGGACCACCAGCACCAGCCAGGACCACCAGCACCAAGCCAGGACCACCAGCACCGCCAGCACCGGGGGAGGGCCGCGACGGGGATGACCCCGGCGGGGCGCGAACCCACGCCGGGCGGCGTGCCGCGACCGCGTTCGTGACCGTGGCCGCCGTCCTGGGGCGCTGTTCGCCACCACCTGTTATTCATTGGACCGCTATCCGGGGGGATGGCGGGCATCCGCACGCCACCGCCGGCTCCGCGTTGCGGACATCGGGAGTCGTCCGGTGCGAGTCGCGGGGCTGACCGGCGCGGCTGCGCGGGACACCTGAACGTGGGCCCCCGACCTGGTGCCCCCGTCCCCGATCCGCCCGTCGCTGGCGGCGTTGCGGATGTCGGTTCGGGGACGGCCGCGTACGGCGAGTCGTCCGGGCCCGTCCGGCCTGCCCCGTCGCCCAGCCGGTGGCGGCGGCGGCGCCGGGGAACGACAGGTTGCTCATACGGCCGAGTAGCTGTACCACTACCGAGAGCAACTTGCCGTGGGGGTGGTGTGGAATGCTCGATGAACAGTCACTGGTGCCCGGTGCTGTCCCGTCCCATCCCGTTGCGCCCGCCCATCGGGCCCCCCTCGGCTCGGCCGAGGCCGCCCCAGGTCCGGATCCCGTGTCCGGTCCGGACGGCCGTGCGGCGCCCCGGCCGGTCGCGGCCGCCGGCCTGCCCCTGGTACGCGGCCACTTCGTCGTGCCGATGCCCCCGTCCGACTGCCTCGACCGGCCCCGACTGCGCCAGGTACTCGACGAGGCCGTGACGCGCCCGCTCACCGTGGTCCGGGCCCCGGCCGGGTGGGGCAAGACCACGCTGCTCGCCGGTTGGGTCGCAGCCCGGCCCGCGCAGCCACCGTTCGTCTGGATCCGGATCGATCCGGCGGCGACGCCGACGGTTCCCGGCGGTCCGACCGTGCCGTTGTGGCCGCAACTTCTGCACGGTCTCGGCCGCGCCGGCCTCATCCCGGCCGGTGCCGATCTCGCCCCTCCCGGCGCCGCCACGGCGCACCACCCGCCCGACCGCGGCTACCGGCAGCTTGCCAATCTTCTCGCCGACCTACCGGCGCCGTTCGTGCTCGTCCTGGACGACGTCCACCTCCTGCACGGGCGCAGTGACCTCGACGGGCTGGAACTCCTGGTCAACGAGGTCGGCGAGCGTGTCCGGACGATCCTGGTGGGTCGGACGACGCCGGTGGCGCTGCACCGGTTGCGCGCCGCCGGGCGGGTCACCGAGATCGGTGCGGGCGCGCTGGCGTTCACCCGGTCCGAGGCCGTCGATCTTCTGCGGGCACAAGGGGTGTCGGCGACGGCGGGACTGGTCGGCGGACTGCTGCACGCCACCGAGGGATGGCCGGCCGGCCTGCGCCTGGCGGCGGGTGCCCTGGGCCGTGGGGCGGCGGCCCGCCTCGGCGGTGCGCTCGACGCGGAGCGGGCCGGTGGCCGGACCGGAGGGTCTTCGCCGTGGGCATCGTCGGCGTCCGTACCGCAGTGGGCGCCGGTCGGGGGACGGGTGAGGGCCGCGGATCCGGATCCGCCGTCGGCCTCGCTGGCCGCAACACCGGAGATCGTCGAGTTCCTGCGCGCGGAGCTGCTCGCCCGCCAGCCCCCGGCGGTCCACCGTTTCCTGCTGCGCACCAGCGTGCTGGAGTCGATGACCGGCCCGCTGGCCGACGCCGTGGTGGGAGAGGCGGACCTGGCCCCGGCGGCGCAGGTGCTCGCGGAGATCGCGCAACGGTACGGGTTCGTGGTCGCGCACCACGACGGGCTCCGGTTCCGGTACCACCGGCTGTTCGCCGCGCTGCTGCGCTCCGACCTGGCGCGAGACCGCACCGAGGACGTCGACGAGCTGCATCTGCGGGCGGCGCTGTGGTTCGCCGCGCACCGCCGGCCGGCTGAGGCGGTGCGGCACGCGGCGTGGGCCGGCGACTGGTGGTATGCGTCCTGCCTGCTTGTCGACGGCGCCGGGATGGTGGACGCGCTGTCCGGCGCAGCGCTCCGGCTCGAACCAACCCTCGCGGCGATGCCGGCGTCGTGGGTGTCGTGGGCGCCCGAATGCGCGTTGGTCGCCGCGGACGGGCATCTTCGCCACGGCCGGGTGGCGAAGGCGACCCGGTGCCTGGAGATGGCCCGCGTGGCGATCGCGGCGGCGGCGATCTCCCGGCGCCCTGCGCTGTCCACCCAGGCTGATCTCGTCGAGCTGCGCCGGGCCGAGTTGGTCGGGGCGGGCGAGGAGATGCTCGGGGTGGCCCGTCGCCTGCTGCGCGCCGGCCCGGACGTTGGCACCAGCCAGCGGCGGCGCTCTGGCCGGCGGGTGAGCGCGCCGCCCCGCAGCGACGGACCGCTCCGCAGCGACGGACCGCTCCGCAGCGACGGACCGCTCCGCAGCGACGGACCGGCCGCCGGGCCCGCCGATCGACCCGCCGATCGACCCGCCGAGCAGGATGGCCTGCCATCATCCGCTCGCGTCGAACCGACCCTGATTGGTGGCGCGGGTGGCTGGCCGGACCGGCCGGGCGCGGCATGGCCACCCGGCTCACCCGGCCGGGACGACGATCGTCTCGGCGAGATCGTCACGGCGCTCGCCTGGTGCGGGCGGGGGCGGGCAGAGCTGTGGCTCGGCCGCGCCGAGCCCGCGGTGGACGCGTTGATCGAGGGGGTCGAGGCGGCCCGGCTGGCGGGGGCCCGGCTGGTCGAGATGTCCGCGGCCGGCGCGTTGGCGCTCGCCTACGCGCTACGGGGCCGGCTTCGGCTGGCCGAGTCGGCGGCCGCGGTGGTGTTCGCTGCGGTCGGCGAGCTGAGCGCTCGCCCCGGCGAGGCGACCCTTCCCAGCACCACGGTGGGGAAGGATGGTGCGACGATCAGTGCCGTCTCCGCGCTTGTCGGCTGGGTTGACGCGACGGAAGGCGATGCTACCGTCGCCAATCCGCCGGGGATGGCCGGTGCCGTCGAGGCGCATCTCGCGATGGCGATGGTGGCCATCGCCCGGGCCGACGAGGAACGGGTGGTGGGTCACCTCCAGGCCGCCCGGTCCGGGCTGGGGCCTGGGCATCCGCCGCATCTGCTCGATCTCGTCGTTGTGCTGGACGCACGGTCGCGGTGCCGGCGGGGTCGTCCGGACGACGTTCGCACTGCCCGCCGCCTGCTCAGCGGGCGGGGCCGTCCGGCCGGTCCGCCGCTGTGTCTGTCGCTGTGGCAGGCCGTCGAGGTCGACCTGCTGCTTGCGGTCGGCAACGCCCAGGCCGCGCGGCAGGCACTGGGGCGCCCCGTCGACGGCCGTCGCCCGGACCACGTCCTGGCGCTGGCCGCGGCACGGGCTGATCTTGGCTGCGCGGATCTGGACGCGGCCGAGAACGCGGTCGCCGGTCTGCTGCGCGCCGACGGCGGCGGGGGCGGTCCGGTCGTCGCCGCGTGCGCGCTCGCGGCCGTCGCGGCGGCCCGCCGTGATGATCATGCTCGGGCGACCGGGCTGCTCGCCCGGGCCCTGGTCCTCGCCGAGGACGAGGGGTTGGCCGCTCCGTTTCTCGATCTTGGCGATGAGCTGCTGGCGCTGCTCGACGCGCATCCGGGGCTGGCCGCCGCCCATCCCGAGTTCGTCGACAGCCTGCGTGCAGCCGCAGCCGCAGCCGCAGCCGCAGCCGCGCCAACGGCGAGTGCCGGGACGTGGCGAGCGGGGCCCGGAGACCGATCGGGCGGCGGAGTCACTGCGGCGGGCGGGGTCGGCCCGGCGGGCGGGGTCGGCCTCGTGGGCGGGGCCAGCCTCGTGGGCGGAGTCGGCCTGGCCAGCGGAGGTGGGGCGGCCGGCGCAGCGACCACGCTCGGCGGAGGTGAGCCGGCCGGCGGGGTGGGTGCGGCCGGCGGGCCGGCTGCAGACGGCGCCGGAGTGGTCGCGGGGGCCGAGCTCTTGCCGAGACCTGGTGTCGACCAGCGCCGGGTTGCGCTGGAGACCGGGACGCGAGGCTCGGGCGTGCTGGTGCCCGCTCCGGCCCGGTCGGTCCCGCCTGCCCGGCCCACAGCCGCGGGCGGCCGGCTGCCGTGGCCGGCGCCCGGCGGCACGCCGTCCGGGCGGGCCGGCGCCGGCCACGGTGGTGGCGGCGGTTTCCGGCACAGCGGGGAGTACGCCTCGCCGCCCGGGCGAGGGATTCCCGCCGCCGGCTCGCCCAAGGCGCCCACGGCCGGCGGCCCGCCGGCGGTAGGCCTGGACTCATCCCACATCCGGGGCGGTGGGAGCGGCAGCGCGGGCGCCCCGGTCGACTGGCGCCGCCGCCCGCCGCCGCCCGGGGCCTCGCGGCCGGGCGTCCCGGGCGGGCCGGGCGGATCGGGCGGATCGGGATCCGCGGCCAACCCGGCTCGGCACAGCCGGAGACCCGGCGGCGCGTACCCGGGTCCGCACCCGGGCGCGGGGGGCGACGCGTTCGGTGGCGTCCCGCGGGCCGGGGCGGCGGACCGGTGGTTTCGGGAGCCGGACCGGCGTCGGCCCGGCGGGGGTCCGGCGGCCGGCGACCGCCTCAGCGATCGGGAGCTCGCGGTTCTCAGCTACCTGCCGACGATGCTGACGACCGCCGAGATCGCGGCCGAGCTCTACGTTTCGGTGAACACCGTGAAGACGCACCTGAAGAGCATTTATCGCAAGCTCGACGTGCCGCGGCGCCGGGACGCGGTGCACCGCGCCCGCGAACTCCACCTGCTCTGAGACGGTCCGAGGCGCTGAGGCGCTGAGGCGGTCTGAGGCACTGAGACGGACTGAGGCGTTGAGACGGCCTGAGGCGGTGAGGCGGCCGGATTCCCGGACGGCGAACTGCGAGAATCCGCCGCCGCCGGCGGCGGCGGGCCAGGAGGTCCGGTCGCCTCAGATTCCGGCTTCGTCACGGGGCTCGGCCGGCTCGGCCTCGTCCCGGTCGCCGAAGACGTGTTGTTCCAGCGTGAGGTACGGCCGCTGCGTAAGGTCCGGATACGGCTCCCGGAACTCGAGCGCGTCCGCGTCTGCGTCCGCGCCGGGGAAGGGGGCGGCGACGCCGGGCACGTCCGGAACGGTCAGGGAATCGGCGGATGCGGGCCGCGCGGTCCCACCCCGTCGGCCGTCGGTCAGCGGGATCGTCCGACGTAGCGGCCAATCGCTCGCCTGACCCCGGCCGTCGGCGTCTGCGGACCAGCCGCGGAGGTCGGCGCCGCGTTCGCGAGCCGCGGCCCGCGTCGGCAGTGGCACGACGGCCCGGAGCACGCAGATGACCGAGGTGACGATCCCCGCGACCATCAGAATCAGACCCAGAACCGGGAGATCTACCCCGACCACTCGCCACGTCAGGGCGTATCGCAGCGTGGCACCCGCCACAACCAGGAAGACCGACAGACCCAGGGTCATCAGTTGTTCACCTCGTTCGTCCCGCGGGCGGGGCGGCGGCGGACCGGGATGGTCGCCCGCCGCCCGGCTTCGGTGGGAGGGCATCGGTGGCGCGAGACCGTACCGGGTCTGCGCGAATCCGGCGGGATGCGTCGTGGGCGTTGGACCTCGCGGGGGACCGGCGGAGGTGCCCCTACCGAAACGGTGGGCCGCCTATATCAATACCCTCGGTGACGATGGCCCATGCCGGTGAGGCACCTAGTGGGTAGGTGGTCACCCATTGTGGAGGGTGGCGGGTGGCGGGAACGTTTCGCGTCCGTCGCGCCGTCCGGCCCCGCCGCCGGGCTGGATCCCGGCCTGCGCGGGCGAGCGGGGGCCCGCAGGGCCCGCATACCGCTGGCGAGGTGGCCCGTTTAGGGGATGGTTCCGGGAGGGAAAAATCACGCGAAGTGGACACTTCACGCGCGAGGGTGGCGGGCCCGGAAATATATGGCCGGGTTGGGGGCACGATTCTCCCACCGAAGCGGTGGGTTTGGCCCGACTGCGAATGAGGGGCGCGGGCAACTGGTGGCGTAGCGAGGGAGGTGGGCCCTACGCTTGCCGAACATGTCCATCTTCACCGGAAATTCACCCGGTGGCATCGCCACAACCGGACTACCGCCCGGTTTGATTCTGAGTCTGACCCCCGGAGGCACGCGTGACCGACCGAGTTCCCCGCTCGACCGATGCTATCGGCGAGGACGCGCCCCATCGGCCGCGAATCGGCGTGACCGTGGACACATCGACCGAGATAGGCATGGCGGGTCACATCGCCAGGCGAGCCTCGGCGAGCTCACCCGCTCCGCCGACCACCCCACATCGTGCGGCACCGGCGCCGGCGCGGCACCCCGCACCGACCACGAGCACGGGAAGTGCCACTGCTCGGCAATTGTCTCATCCCCGCTCCGGGCCCCCGATGACCGGGTCCCCCATGGGACGCGGTGAGGTCCCGGGCGCGCCCGCCGCCCGGACCGCCCCGGGTGCGCCGATGCGCCCGGGCGTGGCCGCCGCCCGCGCCGGCGCCCCGATGCCGCGGGACCTCGCACTCGGCGCGGCCGAGCTGCGCGGCATCCTGCGCGTCGTGGAGGACTGCGAGCGGGCCTCCTCGCTGGCTTCCTTCCGTGAACTGGCCCTCGACGGCATGGCCCGCCACCTGGGCTATCGCCATTCGGCCTTCTTCCTGGGCTCCTCGATCGAGACGGCGTTCCAGGACGCCCGGCCCACCGGCCGGGGCCTCGCCCTGCGCCTCGCCGGCCCGTACATGGAGCGCTACCGGGAGCTGGAGGCGCTGAGCAACCCGGAAAGCCTGCGTTCGGTCCGCGAGCGTGGCCTTGCCACCCTCGACGACCTGGGCGTTCCGGAGCGTCCCGAGGTGCGAATGCGCCTCGAGCGCTTCCTGCGCGCCCACGGCATCCACGCCAAGCTGCTCGTGCGCCTGTTCGGTCCGTCGAACGTGGGCGCGCTCATCTCCCTGCTGGACTCGCGGCCGGGCGCGTTCGGCCCGCGGGACCGGGCGGTCGGCGCCGTCCTCGGCCGCCATCTCGGCAACCTGCTGCGCTTCTACATCCGGACCGATCCCGGTCCGTCCGTCGCGGGACGGCTGTCCGCCCGCGAACGGGACGTGGTGCGACTCGTCGCCGAGGGCCGGTCCAACCGGCAGGTCGCCGAGGCGCTGTGCATCAGCATCGACACGGTCAAGCATCACCTCACCCACGCTCTCGTGGCGACGGGATGCTCGAACCGCACGCAGCTCGCCATCGCCTGGCAACGCGAGACCAGCGCGTTCGCGCCGCCCAGCCCGCCCCGGCCCTGACTCGCCGGTCAAGGAACTGACCCGACCGTCGGAGAACCCCGGCCGCGTCCAGACGCGACGGGTCACGGTTCGAGGTCGCGCGTCTGCGGCCCGCTGCCGCCCCGGCACCCTGCCCCTGCCCTTGCCGCCGCTCCCACCCCGGACCCCGGATGCCGGTCCTCGGCCGCGGCGGCGGTCCTCATGCTGGCCGGTCGTCTACCGGCCGGCAACACGCCGGGCCTGCCCGGCAGCCTGACCAGGCCGGACATGCCCGGCGAGGAGACCGGCCCGTGCCGCGACGGCGCGGGCGCCAGGTGCCCATCGACCCATGGGGCCCGCAGGCCGGTCGGCCCGCCCGCAGGGCGGAAGGCCGGCGCACCGACGCGACGCGCCACGGCGCGCCTCGACAACTGACTTCCGACGAACCGCGGGTGGCGCGGGCCGAGACCGGCCGCGCCACCCGCGGTCGTGTCATGTCCGGGGCTCGCACGACCCGAGCAGCCCCGATGTCCCGGTCCTCGCGCAGCGCCGCCCCCGGCGGCCGCCGATGGCTGTCCCCTGCCGGGCGTGCTGGCCGTCGCTACCCTGTGGGCCGCCCAGGCCTGGCGTCGGCGGGCCCGGGCCCGCCGGTTGCCGCCGTCGTCGTGCGCCACCCCGTCACGGTCGATTCCTGACGGTCGGATGGCCGAGCAGCGGTTCGGGCAATCACCTACCGGTGGTTCGCCGCCGCGCCGCGTCCACGTGAGCGCCTCGGGTGCCGTCCACCCTGCCCCGATGGCAGCGGCCACCGAAGGAAGGCCAGGGCGGGCCGTGTCAGCGGGCCGTGCCGACGGGTCCCGCTGGTCCCCGTCTTGTCCTGATTATCGTAGATCATCATATTTATGGCTTCTGCGTCAGATGCGCGTCATGCCCCATCTGTGGGATGCTGACCCTTGCCCGTCGTAGCAGGCTGGTCCGGTTGGGTGGCACGGTGATGAACGTCGTCATCTTTCCGCTCGGCCCCGCTTGCGGCTGATGGCACGCTGTGACTAGGTTGACCCGTGTCCTTGCTAGCCGGGTGGGGCCCGAAGGGGCCACCCGACCGCCGGTGACTGACCCGGCCGGCGGTTACCACGATCGATTTCCGGATGCCCTACACCCGTGGTTCGATACCTTCCGCGGCGCCACTCTCGCTTCCGTTTTCTTCTGGCCTTGCGCGTGCTGGTCCGTGTCCGAGGAATGTAGCCTCGACTGTTCATCGCCCCTTTAGCCGACCGAAGTCGAATGGAAACCGCCGGGTTCGGCGGTCCGGGATACCGCCTGCGTGCTACCAATTCGTGACCTCCGCCGATCGTCACCGGGATTGATGAGGTCGCCCGGTGCACATCCGCGCGGGCTCTGCGTAATCCCGAGCCGCGACATCACCGGCGATGTCCGGCGGCGGGGGAACCGCTGGGCCGAAGGGGCTCCGACCAGGTCACGGCGATCACAGCCGCTCTCCAAGGCGCGTGTGATCGTGACTTTGGCCTGCCACCGTGCAGTGCTCCGGACCGAGCCGACTAGTATTCCGCGCACGTTGACGGTACCGGGTCGGCTAAGGAAGTCGGTCGCTCCGGGCGCCGGGCGCACCAGTTCCGCGAGAGTTGTTGGGGGTCCGTTCGCTTTCCGCGTAGTCAGTGCAGATGCAGCTTCCCCGGGACGTCTGTCGCCCAGCGGCACCGGCCAGGAGGTCACCGATGATGTCGACGATCCCGTCGTCCGGAACGTGTCCATCACGTTGGTTTGGTGGGTGCGCCTCTTGTCCTGGATATGGCCTTGTGGTGACCCGGGGGCGGACCACGCGCTGGAGGCGCGGGACCGGTCGGACGATCGGACGGCCTCGGCGGGCCCAGTGACCCGGACTAGTTCGTCCCCCTCATCACCCTGCCCCCGGCCGCGACCTGCCAGGAGGACCTGCCGATGACCACCGCACCCCGCGTGTCACCCGAGGCCTCCCCGGCCGGTTCCGACGCGCCCGACCCGCTCGACGCACGCGAGCTGGTTGTCGTGATCACACCGTTCGCCCAGCCCGCCGCCGCCCTCGTCGCAGCCGTGACGCGGGCCGGCGGTCTCGGCGTCCTCGACCTGGGGCGCTCGGCGCGGGCGGCGCGCGACGCCCTGCGGGACGCGGCGCGCTGGACGCCGGGACGCTTCGGGGTACGGGTCGCCGCCGGCTGCCCGGTCGACCCGGACGAGCTGCCTGCCGCGGTGGATCTCGTGGTGCTCGCCCCCCGACCGGGCGGTGCCTCGGCCGGCGAGCTCGTCGCGGCGGGCGGCCCGGGGACCGACCGGCGCTGGGAGCCGGGGGAGCTGATCCGGCGGGGCCGGCGGGTCTGGGCGGAGGTGACCTCGGTTGCGCAGGCCCGTGGCGCGGTCGCGGCCGGCGCGGTCGGGCTCGTCGCGCGGGGCAACGAGTCCGGTGGCGTCGTCGGCGACCTGACCACGTTCACCCTGCTGCAGCACCTGCTCGCCGCCGGGCTGCGGGACGACGCGGGCGGCGCGGTGCCCGTCTTCGCTGCCGGGGGGATCGGCCCCGCCACGGCCGCGGCGGCGGTGGCGGGCGGCGCGGCGGGGGTCGTGCTCGACTCCCAGCTCGCCCTGGTCCGGGAGGTGGAGCTGCCCGAGCAGGTGGCCGCCGCCGTGCGGGCCATGGACGGCAGCGAGACCATCCTGCACGCCGGCCACCGGCTCTACATCCGGCCAGATCTGCCCATCGCCGCCCTCGCCGGGCGGATCGAGCGGCCCGCGGCCGACCTGCGCGACACCGGCGGGGAACTCGCCTCGGACGGCGCGGTCACCGCCCCCGCGGGCGGCGGCCGAGGCGGGTCCGGCGGGGACGACGGCGCGGCCGACGGTGCCGCGGCCGCCGCCGCGGTAGCGGCCCGGCTCGGCGCCCGCGACCTGGTCGACCAGTTCCTCCCGATCGGCCAGGACGGCGCCTTCGCCGCCACGCTCGCCGACCGGCACGGCAGCGCCGCCGGGGTGGTGCGGGCGGTGCGCGAGGGTATCCGGGACGGCATCGCGGCCGCCGCCCGCACCCGGCCGTTGGCCGTCGGCGCGCCGTTCGCGGCCGCACGGGGGCTGCGGCATCCCGTCGCGCAGGGACCGATGACCCGGGTCAGCGACCGGGCTGCGTTCGCCCGCGCGGTCGCCGACGAGGGCGGACTGCCGTTCCTCGCTCTGGCGCTGATGAACGGCGAGGACTGCCGCGCGCTGCTGACGGAAACCGCCGACCTGCTCCAGGACGCGCCGTGGGGCGTGGGCCTGCTCGGTTTCGCCCCGGCGGCCCTGCGCAACGAGCAGCTCGCCGCCGTGCGCGACGTTCGTCCGCCGTGCGCGATCGTGGCCGGCGGCCGGCCGGCGCAGGCGGCGCCGCTGGAGGCGGCCGGCATCGACACGTTCCTGCATGTGCCGTCCCCGGGCCTGCTGCACCGGTTCCTGGCCGACGGGGCGCGCAAGTTCGTCTTCGAGGGGCGGGAGTGCGGCGGGCACGTCGGGCCGCGGGCGAGCTTCCCGCTGTGGGAGGCGCAGATCGCGGGGCTGCTCGCGTTCGGCGAGAGCGACCAGGTCGGCCCGGACTTCTTCGCCGGCCTGCACCTGCTGTTCGCCGGTGGGGTGCACGACGCCCGCTCGGCGGCCATGGTCGCCGCCGCGGCGGGCCCACTCGCCGAACGGGGCGCCGGCATCGGCGTGCTGATGGGCACGGCCTACCTCTTCACCGATGAGGCCGTCGCCTCCGGCGCGATCCTGCCCGGCTTCCAGCAGGCCGCCCTCGACTGCGAGCGCACGGTGCTGCTGGAGACGTCCCCGGGGCACGCCACCCGATGCGTCGAGTCCGCCTACGTTCACACCTTCCTCGACCGTCGCCGCGAGCTGCTCGCCGCCGCCACGCCCCGCCAGCAGATGTGGGAGGAGCTGGAGGCGCTCAACCTCGGCCGGCTGCGGGTGGCCAGCAAGGGGCTGCGCCGCGACGGTGCCGAGGTCGTCCAGGTCGATCCGGCGGCCCAGGTCCGGGACGGCATGTTCATGATCGGACAGGTGGCGGCGCTGCGCTCGGACCGCACGAGCATCGCCGCCCTGCACGACGAGGTGACCACGCGGGCCACCGCCGGTCTCGCCGACCGGGCCGCCGAACTCGGCGTGCCGGCCGGGCAGGAGCCCGCGCTCGGGTCGGCCGACGATACGCGACGCCCGGCGGGCGGCGAAGGGAACGAGGCGGACATGGCCGGCGCGGGTGCAGGTACGGGTACGGGTTCCGGCGGCGAGCGGGGCCGGGCGACCGGCGTCGATCGCCCGGCGGTGGCGACGGTGACGGCGGCTGCGGCGGCCTCCCGTCCCGCCGGTCAGCCGCTCGACATCGCGATCGTCGGGATGTCCGCGATCTTCCCCGACGCCCCCGACCTCGCCACGTTCTGGGCGAACGTCGTCGCCGGCAACGACGCGATCCGCGAGGTGCCCATCGACCGCTGGGACCCCGAGGTGTATTACTCGGCCGACGCGGTGGTGAAGGACGCCGGACGCCGCACCCCGTCGAAGTGGGGCGGTTTCCTGCCGCGGATCCCGTTCGACGCGCTGGCCTACGGCATCCCGCCGNGGTCCCTGCGCAGCATCGAGACCAGCCAGCTCCTCGCCCTCGAGGTCGCCACCCGCGCGCTGCGCAGCGCCGGTTATGACACGGGGCAGAAGGACACGGGGCAGAAGGCGGCCGGCGAGGGTCGGCCGTTCGACCGCTCCCGCGCCTCGGTCGTCTTCGGCACCGAGGCCGGCACCGACCTGTCCGGCGCCTACGGGCTGCGCTCACTGTGGCCGGGCCTGCTCGGGCAGTTGCCCGCCGAGCTCGAGGAGTTCCTGCCGGAACTGGACGAGGACTCCTTCCCCGGCATGCTGGCGAACGTCATCGCCGGGCGGGTGGCCAACCGGCTCGACCTCGGCGGGGTGAACTTCACCGTCGACGCGGCGTGCGCCTCGTCGCTGGCCGCGCTCGACGCCGGCTGCAAGGAGCTGCTCGCCGGCAGCTCCGACCTGGTGCTCTGCGGCGGGGTGGACACCCACGCCGGCGCCCACGACTTCCTGCTGTTCTCCTCGGTGCACGCGCTGTCGCCGCAGGGACGCTGCCGCAGCTTCGACTCCGGCGCCGACGGCACCAGCCTGGGTGAGGGGGTCGCCGTCGTCGTGCTCAAGCGGCTCGCCGACGCCGAGCGCGACGGCGACCGCATCCACGCGGTCATCCGGGCCGTCGCCGGCTCCTCCGACGGCCGCGCGCTCGGGCTGACCGCGCCCCGCAAGGCCGGCCAGGTGCTCTCCCTGGAACGGGCCTACGCGCGGGCCGGCATCTCCCCGAGCGACGTCGGCCTGCTGGAGGCGCACGCCACCGGCACGGTCGTCGGCGACCGCACCGAGCTCGCCACCCTCACCGAGGTGTTCACCGACCACGGCGCGACCCCCGGCCAGTGCGCGGTCGGTTCGGTGAAGTCGCAGATCGGGCACACCAAGTGCGCCGCCGGCCTGGCCGGGCTGATCAAGGTGGCGAAGGCGGTCGAGACCGGCGTGCGCCCGCCGACCCTGCACATCGACACCCCCAACGCCTACTGGGACGGCGAGACCAGCCCGTTCTACTTCGACGAGGCCGCCAAGCCCTGGGCGGCACCCGCCGGCCAGCGCCACGCCGGGGTCTCGGCGTTCGGCTTCGGTGGCACCAACTTCCACGTCGTGCTGTCCGCCTACGACGGCGGGCCGGAACCCGCCCACGGCCTGGACCACTGGCCCGCGGAGCTGTTCGCCGTGCGCGGCGCCGACCGGGCGGCTGCCAGCCGGGCGCTGGACCGCCTCGCCGCCCTGGTCACGACGAACGACGACGCCGGGCGGCCGTTCCGCCTGCGGGACCTGGCCCGCACCACCTGCGCGGCCGGTGGCGGCCCGGTGCAGGTCGCGTTCGTCGCCGACGATCTCGACGGGCTGCCCGCCGCCATCGAGGCGGCGCGGACGTTCACGGCGGACCCGCGCGCCGGGGTGTTCGTCCGCGACGACGCCGAGCCGGGCGCGACCGCCTTCCTGTTCCCCGGCCAGGGCAGCCAGCGGCCGGGCATGCTCGCCGATCTGTTCGTCGCCTTCCCCCGGCTGCGTGCCGTGCTCGACCTGGCCCCCCAGTGGGCCGAGACGATGTTCCCGCCGGCCGCGTTCACCCGGGAACAGAAGGCCGAGCAGGTGGTGGCGATCACCGACACGCGGGCGGCCCAGCCGACGCTCGGCCTCGCCGGCCTCGCCGTGCACGACCTGCTCACCGGGTTCGGCGTCCGCCCGGACCACGTCGGCGGCCACTCCTACGGCGAACTGGTCGCCCTGTGCGCCGCCGGCGCGCTCGACCGGGCCGACCTCGTCGGCCTGAGCGAGGCACGGGCCGCCGCGATCCTCGCCGCGGCGGGGGATGACCCGGGCACGATGGCCGCCGTCCAGGCGCCCGTCGAGCGCGTGCGCGAGGCGCTGGCCGAACTCGGTGCCACCGCCGGCGACGTCGGCGCTCACGTCGTAGTCGCCAACCACAACGCCCCGCGGCAAAGCGTGATCTCCGGGCCGACCGCCGCCGTGGGCGAGGCCGTGGCCGCCCTCGGCCGGGCCGGCCTGGCCGCCCGGCCGATCCCGGTGGCCTGCGCGTTCCACAGCCCGGTCGTGGCCGCGGCCGCCGGCGCGCTCGCCGACCGCCTCGACGCGCTCGACGTCGCGGCCCCGGCACTGCCGGTGTGGTCCAACACCACCGCCCAGCCGTATCCGGCGGCACCGGAGCAGGTGCGGGCGACGCTCGCCGGCCAGGTGGCGGCGCCGGTGCGGTTCGTCGAGCAGATCGAGGCGATGTACGCGGCCGGCGTGCGGACCTTCGTCGAGGCCGGCCCCGGTCGGGTGCTCTCGCAGCTCGTCGGCAAGATCCTCGCCGGCCGGCCGCATCGGGTCGTGGCCACCGACGTCGCGGGGGAGCCGGGGCTGCGCCGGTTGCTGCTCGCGCTCGCCGAGCTCGCCGCGGCCGGCGTCGGTGTCGACTCGGCGCCCCTGTTCACCGGGCGTGACGCCCGGGTGGTGAGCGACGCGGACGTGCCGCGCCGGCCCGGCTGGCTGATCGACGGGGCCTACGTGCGCACCGCCGACGGCCGTTTCCTGCCGGGCGCCCTGCGGTCGCCGACCCGACTGGCCCTCGCCGCCGGTCCGGGCGCGGCCGCCGAGGCCGCACCGGCCGCGGACGCCGCGGCGGCGGCGCCAGCGGGACCCCGCTTCACGGTGCCACCCGTCTCTCGCGCGCAGGCACCATCCGCGTCCCTCGCGGCGGCATCTCCAACCGCGGCGGTACAGACCGCGGCGGTACAGACCGCGGCGGCGGCCGGTGGGGAGCTTCCCGAGATCGCGGGCGTGCGGGGATTCGTCCCGCAGGACCCGGCGCCACCGCTCGTTCCCGCTGACCCGATCGACGATCCGGCGGTCCTCGCCGCCGCACTGCCCGAGCTTGGAGGTGGCGGCCCGGTGGACGCCGTGGTGTTGGAGTTCCTGCGGACCACCCGCGAGCTGGTCGCGGCACAGCGCGACGTGGTGCTGGGCTACCTGGGCTACGACCCGACCGGACTCGGCCGCCCGGCGTCGCGTGACGGCATCGACGGCGTCGACCGCGTCGCGGCCACCCCCGCGGTCCCCCGCCAGGCCCAGCCGGAGCAGGCGCGAAGCGCCGGCGTACCGGTGACGCCCGCGGTGCCCCGGTCCGCCCCCGTGGCGGACGTGGCGGACGTGGCGGGCGCGGCCCTGCCGCCGGTCGGCGCCCCCGCGGCTGCTGGCGGCTCCGCGGCGCCGGTGGTCCGGTCCACGGTGGTGGAGCGGTCGGCGGTGTCGGATGTGGTGGTGGGGGTGATCGGGGAGCAGACGGGTTATCCGGTGGAGATGTTGGAGCCGGATCTGGATCTTGAGGCTGATCTGTCGATTGATTCGATCAAGCGGACGGAGATCCTGGGGGAGTTGGCGCAGCGGTTGGGGCTGGTGGAGGCGGGTTCGGGGGAGTTGGACGAGGAGGTCGTCGAGGAGCTGGCGGCGATCAAGACCGTCCGCGGCATCGTCGACTGGATCGTCGGTTCGACCGCCGGCGGGACCGAGCCCAGCGCTTCCACCGCCGCGGCGGCGCTGACCGGCGGGTCGCCCGTAGCCGTCGGGTCGCCCGCAGCCGTCGGGTCTTCCCCAGCCGTCGGGTCTTCCCCGGACCTCGGGTCCGCTGTGGTCGGCGATCCGGTCGGGGCGATTCCGCTGCGGCGCTTCGTCGTCGAGCCGGAGATCCTGCCCGCGCCGGCCGGCGCGGCGCCGACCGACCTCGCCGGCTCCCGCTTCCTGCTGGTGGAGGGCGGTCTCGGGGTCGGCCTGGCGCTCGCCACCCGGCTGGAGCAGGCGGGCGCCGAGGCGCGGATCCTCGCCGCCGACGACGCCGGCCTCGTCGACCAGATCCGGGCCGGGGCCGGCGCCGACGGTCTCGTCTGGATCGCCTCCGCCGACCCGGGCGCGGACGAGCACGCGATCCTGCCCGGTGCGTTCCCAGCCCTGCGGGCCGCGGCCCTGGGCGGCAGCCGGCGGGTGCTCATCGCCACCGGCAACGGCGGGCGGTTCGGCCGTGCCACCGCCACCGCCACCGGCGCGACGGCCGACCCGAGCGCGGTCGACGCCCTGGAGCACGCCCGACGCGCCGACGCCGGGGAGTTCGTCGTCCGCCCGACCCCGGGCGCGGGGCTCGCCGGCCTCGTCCGCACGATCGCCCGGGAGGTGCCCGGCCTGGCGCTGCGCCTCGTCGACGTCGAGCCGAAGGACGAGCCCCGCCGGATCGCGGACAGCCTGCTCGCCGAGCTGCTCACCCCGGGTGGGCCGCTGGTCGTCGGCTACCGGGAGGGGGCGCGAGCCACCCTGCGGGTACGGCCCGCGGGTGCCGGGGGGGCCGGCAGCCTGCCGGCCGGGCTGGGCCCGTCCTCGGTCGTGCTGCTCACCGGCGGCGCCCGGGGCATCACCGCGGCGGTCGCCGTCGAGCTCGCCCGGCGCAGCGGCTGCACCGTCGAGCTGATCGGGCGCACCCTGCCGCCCGCGGGGCCCGAGGATCCCGCCACCGCGGGCGCGGCCGACGCCCCGGCGCTGCGCCGCGCGCTGATCGAGACCGGCGTCCGCCGCCCGGCCGAGATCGAGGCTCGGGTCTCCCGACTGCTCGCCGAGCGGGAGGTGCGGGCGACGCTGGCGACCCTGCGCGGGCTGGCGTCCTCGGTGCGTTACCACGCGGTGGACGTGCGCGACGGCGCGGCCGTCGCCGCGGTGGTGGCCGACGTCTACGCCCGCCACGGTCGCCTCGACGGGCTCGTGCACGGCGCGGGCGTCCTCGCCGACCGGCTGTTGCGCGACAAGACGCCCGAGTCGTTCGACCGGGTCTACCGAACGAAGGTCGACGGCGCCCGGGCCCTGCTCGCCGCGGTCCGCGACGACGTCGGCTTCGTCGCCCTGTTCGGCAGCGTCGCGGGGGTGTTCGGCAACCGGGGTCAGGCCGACTACGCCGCCGCGAACGACGCCCTCGACACGCTCGCGGGTGCGGCGGCGGGGCGCTTCGCCGGCCGGATCGTCAGCGTCGACTGGGGCCCCTGGGCGTCGCCGGCCGCCGCGGGCGGCGGGATGGTCTCCGCAGAGCTCGCCCGCGAGTACGCCCGCCGCGGCATCGGCCTGATCGACCCGGCCGACGGCGTCGCCGCGCTGCTGAGCGAGCTGGCGGGCCCGCCCGACGGTCCGGCGCAGGTCGTCTACATGTGCGCCGAGGCGGAGGCGTTCGATGCGTGACCCCGGGGGCGGGTCCGGGGCGCCGCCGATCGCCGTGGTGGGGATGTCCGCGCTGTTCCCGGGCGCCGGCGACCTCGACACGTTCTGGCGCAACATCGTTGGCGGGGTCGACGCGATCCGGGCGCTCCCGCGGGATCGCTTCGACGTCGACGACTACTTCCCGCCCGAGCGGCCGCTCGCCGCGCCGGGCACGCGGCGGGGCGCGGGTACCGACGCGGCTCCGGCCGGTGCGGCGGACGGCTTCTACTGCCGGCGCGGCGGTTTCGTCGACGAGTTCGCGACGTTCGACCCGACGGCGTTCGGCATCGTCCCCAACGCCGTCGACTGGGCCGAGCCGGACCAGCTGCTGGCGCTGCGGCTTGCCGCCGAGGCGATCACGGACGCCGGTGGGCCCAACGGGCTCGGCGACGCCGAGCGGGTGGGCGTCGTCCTCGGCCGCGGCGGCTACGTGGGGTCCGGGGTGGCCCGGCTCGAGCAGCGGGTACGCACCTCCCGCCAGCTCGTCACCACCCTGCGCGAGGTCCTGCCGGACCTGCCCGCCGACGCGGTCGAACGCGTCCGCGAGGCGTTCGTCGCGCAGCTCGGTCCGGCCCGCCCGGAGGCGTCGATCGGCCTGGTGCCCAACCTCGCCGCGTCCCGCATCGCGAACCGGCTCGACCTGCGCGGTCCCGCCTACACGGTGGACGCGGCCTGCGCGTCGTCGCTCATCGCCGTCGAGATGGCGATGCGTGATCTCGGCTCCGGCCGCACCGACACGATGATCGTCGGCGGTGCCCACCTCGTCCACGAACCGTCGTTCTGGAGCGTGTTCTCCCTGCTGCGGGCGCTGTCGCCGAGCGAGGCGATCCGCCCGTTCGACCGGCGGGCGGACGGCATCCTCATCGGCGAGGGCGTCGGCATGCTGGTGCTGCGCCGGCTCGCCGACGCCCGCCGCGACGGCGACCGGATCTACGCGGTGCTGCGCGGGGCCGGCACGTCGAGCGACGGCCGCTCCGCCTCCCTGATGGCCCCCGCCGCCGACGGGCAGACCCTCGCCGTGCGGCGCGCCTGGGCGGACGCCGGGCTCGACCCGACGGCACCCGGCGCGATCGGCCTGGTCGAGGCGCACGGCACGGCCACCCCGACCGGCGACGCCGTGGAGCTCGCGACCCTGGGCCGGATCTTCGGCACGGCGGCCGCAGCCGGTACGGGCGGCGCGGGACGCGCGGACATCGGCATCGGCTCGGTCAAGTCCATGATCGGCCATGCGATGCCGGCGGCGGGCGCGGCCGGGCTGATCAAGACCGCGCTCGCCCTGCACCACCGGGTGCTGCCGCCGACGCTGCACTGCGACGAGCCGCACGCCGCCTTCGCCGGCAGCCGGTTCGCGCCAGTGCGGGCGGCGACCGACTGGGACACCCCGGCGGGCGGCGGTCCCCGGCGCGCCGGCGTCAACGCCTTCGGTTTCGGCGGCATCAACGCCCATCTCGTCGTCGAGGAGGCACCGCCGACCGCCCCGGTGACCCTAGCCCACACCTTCCCCGCCCCCCCGCCGGCTGACCCTGCGCGGGTGGCCGATCCGGACGCGGAGGCGGTCCTGTTGCTCGCCGGGAGCAGCCCGGCGGAGCTGCTCGCCCAGCTCGACGTCGACGACGCGGAGCTGCTCGACCGGGACGACGCGGCGAGCCCGCCGGCCGGCGGCCCCTGGCGGCTCGCCCTGGTCGCGCCGACCCCGCGCCGGCTCGCCCTGGCCCGGACGGTCGTGGGGCGGGGCAACCCGTGGCGGGGCCGCAACGACCTGTGGTTCACCCCGGCCGGCCTGCTCGACCCCGCCCGGCCCGACGGGACGCCCGCCGGGCGGACGGCGTTCCTGTTCTGCGGCCTGGAGGACAAGTTCTCCCCGCGCATCGACGACGTCTGCGCGCACTTCGGGCTCGTCCGCCCGGCCCTCGACGACACCGGGCTGCTCGGCCGGCACGGCGTCGCGAGCGTCGAGGTGGGGCGGATCCTCGACGAGGCGCTGCGACGCCTCGGGATCGTCCCGGACCTCGTCGGCGGGCACAGCATCGGCGAGTGGAACGCGATGATCAGCGGTGGGCTCATCACCGGCGAGTCCACCGACGCCTTCATCGCCGGCTTCGACCCGGCCGCACTGGAGGTGCCCGGGGTCGTCTTCGGGGCACTGGGCTGCGGCGCCGGGCGGGCCGCCGAGGTCATCGCCGATCTCGGCGACGTCGTCGTCTCCCACGACAACTGCCCGCACCAGTCGATCATCTGCGGGCGCGAGGAGAGCGTGCGCACCGCGCTCGAGCGGCTGCGCCGCGACGGCGTGCTCGGGCAGGTCCTGCCGTTCCGTTCCGGCTTCCACTCCCCGTTCCTGGAGCCCTACCTGGACCGGCTGCGGACCAACCTCGCCGACGTCACCCTCGCCGAGGCGACGATCCCGATCTGGTCGGCGACGACGGTCGCGCCCTACCCGCGCGACCACGACGCCGTCCGGGCGCTCGCCCTGCGTCACCTCGTCGAGCCTGTGCGGTTCCGGGAGCTCGTCCGCCGGCTGCACGACACCGGCGTGCGCGCCTTCGTCCAGGTCGGCGTGGGCAGCGTCGCCGGGTTCGTCGACAACACGCTGCCCGGTCACGATCACGTCGCGCTGGTCACGAACTCCCCGAAGCGTTCCGGGCTGGACCAGTTGCGCCGCGTGGCCGCCGCGCTGTGGGTGGAGGGCGCGGCCCCGCGGCTCGATCTGCTGCCCTGCCGGACCCGCCCCGAGCGGCCCGCCACCCCGGTGACGGTGCCGGCCAGCGAGCCGACCCCGTCCCCCGCGCAGGCCCTGACCCCGACGCCCTCCGCCGGGAGGGCCATCGAGCTGCCGCGGCGCCGGGGCACCCCTGTCCGGCTGAACCTCGGCACGCCGCTGGTGCGCCTCGGACCCGCGGCCGCCGATCTTCTGGGCTCGGCCCTCCCTGTCCTGGATCTCCCTGTCCCGGCCCTCCCTGGCTCGGATCTCCCTGTCCCGGCCCTCCCCGGCCCGGCCCTCCTGGGACCGGATCACCTGGATCCGGCTCTCCCGGCTGTGGGCGCCGCCGGCAGCCATCCGGTTCTCGACGAGCTGCGTGCGGCGCTGGCCGACGCCGGTGCGGTGATGTCCACGGTCGTCGACCGGTGGGCACTCGGCCCCACCGCCCCGCGGGGCGCGCCACCACGACGGCGCGGCGGCCCCGCGGCCGGCGGGATGGGCACCGTGCCCGCGTCCGGTGGGTCCGGTGGCGTGCCGGCGCCCCGCGGAGCGGGCGCCACCGCCTCCTGGGGTCCCGGCGCGTCCGAGCCTGCCAGCCACGCCGAGCCTGCCAGCCACGCCGAACCCGCCAGCCGCGACGCGGCCGCCTCCGGCGGCGGCCTGGCACTCGGGCCGCGGACCGTCCGTCGCCGGTTGTCGCTGGAGTCGATGCCGCACATCATCGACCACTGCTTCTACCGCCAGCCGCCGGGTTGGCGCGACCTGTCCGACCTGTTCCCGGTCGTGCCGATGACCGAGGTGCTCGAACTCATGATCGCGCAGGCCGCGGCGCTGATGCCGGGGCGGGTGCCGATCGGCATCCGGGACGTCCGGGCGCTGCGTTGGCTCGCGATCGAGCCCGCCGTGGAGGTGTCGGTCATCCTCACCCCGGCGGGGCCGGACGCGGTCCGGGTGACCATGGAGGGCTACGCCCGCGGCACGGTCGTGTTCGCCGACGGCTACCCGCCGTCCCCGCGGACGACGGCAGCCACCGCGGACCTGCCGGCGGGCCCGACCGGGCCGATCCTGCCCGGCGAGCAGCCATCCCGCCACCAGGGCAGCGATCTCTACGGCGGTCACTTCCTCTTCCACGGCCCCGGATACCAGGGCATCCACCGCATCGAGGCGATCGCCGCGGCCGGCATCCGCGGGCGGCTGCGGGTGCCGGCCGCGTCCGGCGCGCTGCTGGACAACGCCGGGCAGCTCTTCGGCTACTGGGCGATGGAGAACCTGCCCGCGGACTCGCTGCTGCTGCCGCAGTCCCTGTCCGACCTGCGCTTCTACGGTCCGGCGCCGGTGGCGGGCGACCTGGTCGACTGTGTCGTGCGGATCCGGCAGGTCGCGGAACGGACGGTGACCGCCGACCTCGAGCTGCGCCGGCTCGACGGGTCGCTCTGGGCGGTCGTGTCGGCCTGGACCGATCGGCGTTTCGCCAACGACGACGTGCTCTGGGCGATGGTCCGCGCCCCGGAGCTGCACACCGTGGCCCAGCCCTCGGGCGAGGGCTGGGTGGTCGCGCTCGACCGCTGGTCCGATTCGGCCTCGCGCGAGCTGATCGTGCGCCACTACGCCGACTCCGCCGACCGGGCCCGGCTCGCGGGCCTCAACCCGCGGGCGGCGCGCGGCTGGCTGCTGGGGCGCATCGCCGTCCAGGACGCCGTCCGGCGCTGGCTGTGGGCGCGCGGTGCGGGGCCCGTCTGGGGGATCGAGGTCCGGATCGAGCACGACGGGCTGGGCGCCCCGCTGGTCGGCGCCCTGCCGGCGCGGCCGGGCATCCCGGCCGGCGACCCCCCGCGGGTGTCCCTCGCGCACAAGCCGGAGCTGGCGGTGGCGCTGGTGTCCGCGGACGGGCCGGTCGGCATCGACATCGAGCAGATCGTCGTTCGGGCGCCCGGCGTCGAGCTGGCGGCGCTCGCCCCGGTCGAACGCGACCTGCTCGACCGGGTCGCTGGCGACGATCCGGGACGCCGGGCGCTGTGGTTCACCCGGCTGTGGGCGGCGAAGGAGGCGGCGGCGAAGGCCGAGGGCACCGGGCTCGCGGGCCGACCGCGCCAGTTCGTCGTCGACGGCCCGCACCGGCCCGGACGGGCCTGGGCCGCGGCCGACTGGGCCGGGCACGCTCCGCCCGAACTGGTCCGGGTCACCGTCTACGGGGATGGTCCGGACGGGCCGCTCCCGCGGGGCTCCCGGTGGGTGGCATTGCGTACGGTGGACGCCTCCGGCCGGATCCGGCCGGAAGGCGGCGCACCCGGGGCCCCCGAGCCGGACTCGGGCGGCGCCGACGGCCGGGCCGTGGCGAGGGACGTGCGTTCCGCCACCGTCATCGGTCAGGTTGCTGCGCGTGACGGCGCCCCCGCCCGGCGGGCCGGCGCCGCGACCTATGTGGTCGCCTGGACCTCCCCCGAGGTCGAGGCAAACGGCCTTCCCAGCGAGTAAGGAGTAGCGATCATGTCTGTTCAGGAGACGGCGGGACCGGGCGGCGCGGGCCGGGCGGAGACCGAGACGCGGGTGCTCGGCGAGGTCACCGAGGACCTGCGCGAGGTCATCGGCGAGGAATACGTGATCGACATGGACATCACCATGGAGACCACGTTCAGCCAGGACCTGGAGCTGGAGAGCATCGAGTTCGTGGCGCTCGCCGACCGGCTGCGGGAGCGCTACGGCGAGGCCGTCGACTTCGTCGGTTTCCTCGCCAGGATGGACGTCGACCAGGTGATCAACATGCGGGTCGGTGAGGTCGTCCAGTTCATCGTCGACAGCCTGCCGGCGCCCGCGACCGCCGGGTCGGCCTGACGGCCGCTCGGCGCATCCGGTCTCGACCGGCGATCCGCATCCGACCGGCGATCCGCATCCGATCCGGCATCCGCATCCGACCCGGCATCCATATCGACAAGGAGGCAAGGCCCGTGGCAGAGGTCATCGCGAACGGCGTCCGCCTGCATGTGCAGCGGCTCGAACCCCGCGGGGGCGCGTCCGCGGACTCGCCGATCGTCGTCATGGTGCACGGCATGGTGATGGACAACATCTCCAGCTTCTACTTCTCGCTGGGTACCTGCCTGGCCGACGCCGGCTGCGACGTCATCTGCTACGACCTGCGCGGCCACGGCCGCAGCGAGCGCACCCGCGGCGGCTACCGCCTCGCCGACTCGATGGCCGACCTCGCCGGGCTGCTCGACGCCCTCGGGGTGGACCGCCCGGTGCACGTCGTCGGCAACAGCTACGGTGCGACGCTGGCCCTGGCGTTCGGGTTGGAGTTCACCGCTCGGGTCGCGAGCCTGACGCTCATCGAGCCGCCGTTCCTCATCGAGGGCCTGGGCGAGGAGATGGCCCGCTCGCTGAGCCAGATCCTCGTCGCGATGACCGACGACGAGGTCGAGGAGTGGCTGGACAACGGCGCCGGCCGGGCGATCACCAAGGCCACCCGGGCCGCCCAGCGGCTGCTGTCCGACACGACGATCGCCACCGACATGCTGGCGACGCCGGCGTTCTCCGCCGAGGCGCTCGCCGCGCTGCCGATTCCGGTGCTCGCCGTCTACGGGGAGAACTCCGACATCATCGGGCAGGCCGCCGGGCTCGCCGCCCTCGTCCCCGAGTGCACCCTGATCGTGCTGGAGCACCACACCCACATGGTGCTGCGCGAGGCCACCGGCTACCTGCGCGACCTGCTGCGCTGGTGGCTGTTCGACCGGCGCACGCCACCCCCGCCCTACGTGCGCCCGACCGAGCGACGCTTCGTCACCCCCGAGTGGGTGACGCAGATGGTGCCGCCGCCCGACCTGAACACCGGGCGCCGCCCGGCGGTGGGCTGAGGAGCCGGCCGTGAGCCGCGTCCTGTTTGTCGTGCCGCCGCTGACCGGGCACGTGAACCCGGCCGTGGGGATCGCCGGGGAGCTCGCCGACCGCGGTCACAATGTGGCCGTCGCCGGCCACGCGGGGGTGATCGGCGGGCTGGTCCCGCCGGGGCTGCCGCTGCTGGCGCTGCCGGAGACACTCAGCGAGGCCGATCGCGCCGACATCGTCGCCCGCTCCCGGGCGCTGCGCGGCCCGGCGTCGCTGAAGTTCCTGTGGGAGGACTTCCTGCTGCCGCTGGCCGCAGCGATGGAGCCGGCGGTGGACGCGGTCGTCGACGAGTTCCGCCCGGATGTAATGGTCATCGACCAGCAGGCGGTCGGTGCGGCTCTGGTCGCCCGTCGCCGGCGGCTGCACTGGGCCACTCTCGCCACGACGTCGGCCGAGTTCGACGACCCGTACGGGGTGCTGGCCGGGCTCGGGCAGTGGGTCGCCGACCTGCTGCGGGACTTCCAACTCGCCCGCGGCGTGTCCGCCGACGAGGCCGCCGCCGGCGACCTGCGGTTCTCCGATGAGCTCACCCTCGTCACGTCCGTGCGGGAGCTGCTGCGCAACCCCGACGTGCCCCGCCATGTCGCCTTCGTCGGCAGCGCGGTCGGCCGGCGGGCGCAGACCGCCTCCTTCCCCTGGGAGTGGCTCGACCCGGACCGCGAGGCGGTGCTCGTCTCCCTCGGCACGGTGACCCGGGAGGCCGGCGGGCGGTTCCTGCGGGCCGCCGCGGAGGGCCTGCTGGGCCTGGCGGGACGGGTGCAGGCCGTCATCGTCGCCCCGCCCGGCCTCGTCGACGACCTGGCCGACGCCGCCCCCGACGACCTGCTCGTCGCCCCGTTCGTGCCGCAGGTCGAGCTGATGCCGAAGCTGTCCGCGGTGGTCTGCCACGCCGGCAACAACACGGTCTGCGAGGCGCTGTCCCGCGGTGTCCCGCTGGTCGTCGCCCCGGTCCGCGACGATCAACCGATCATCGGCGAGCAGGTCGTGCGCAGCGGCGCGGGTTTACGGATCAAGTTCGGCCGAGCCGGACCGGCGGCCGTGCGCGCCGCGGTGACGTCCCTGCTCGACGATCCCGGCCACCGCCAGGCCGCCGGGCGGCTGCGCGACGCCTTCGCCGCGGCGGGAGGGGTTGCGGCCGCCGCGGACCGGCTTGAGAAACTCGCCGCATGACGTTTCGCCGGCGCGGTCGCGCCGCGGTCGGGCCGGTACGGGGCTGACCGCCGTGCTCGACTGGCTGCCGGTCCTGGTCTGCGTCGGCCTGCTCATCAACGGGGTGCGGCTGCGCGGCCGGCTGCGCCGCCTGGAGACCCTGCCCGCCTCCGGCCGGCCGGTGGATCCGTCGCACGAGTTCCTCGTCGCCGACGGGGTGCGGCTGACCGACAGCGGGCGGCGCGCGGCCAGCTACCACGCCAGCCGGGACAAGCTCGACGTCCTCGATCTCGTGCCCGCGGACCTGACCGTCGAACGCGCCCTCGACCTCGCCCGCATGGTCGACACCCGCACCTACCGCACCGACCGGTGCGTGCCCGGCCGCGGCGCCTTCCAGGCGCTGCTGGTTCGCTCGGAGATCCTCGACCGGGCCGGTATCACCCGCCGCGACGGCTTCGACCCGGTGGAGCTCGTCGACATCACCGAGCGGCTGAAGACCTTCGCGTCCGGATCGACCGACCTCGCCGTGCTGCCGGGGCTGCGTGCCGACCGGGAGGACGCGGCGATGCGCGTGCGGGTCCAGCAGCGCGCGTACCGATTCACCCGGCGCAACCAGCTTTTCCCGTTCGTGCCGCAGCTCGCCACCGCCATCGGCGTGCACGTCAACCGGCCGTGGGGACTCGCGGCCACGGCGTTGTTCTGGTTCCAGCCGTTCTTCGTCTGCGCCGGCCGGGTGCCGCTGTCCCCCCGCGACCTGATCCGCTCCCCGATCGTGCGCATCCTCAGCGGGCTGCTGTTCGTCATCGACTCGGTGCGCGCCGGTCGCGCGCAGGCCGCGCGGGCCGCCGAGGCCAAGGCCGCCGGGCTGCCCGCCGACCCGGTCAAGCACGCGAAGAAGCAGCGGACGGCGGCCAGCCGGGCCTCCTACGGCCGTGACGTCCGCGCCGGCCTGGCCCGGTTTCTGCGCCGCGCCCGCGCGGACTGTCCGTGGTGCGGTTCGGCGGAGCTGGCCACCCGGCTCGACTCGCCCGACATGTTCCTGCGTAAACCCGGCCGGTTCCGTCTCGACGGCTGCCGGCGCTGCGGGCACGTGTTCCTCAACCCGGCGCTGAGCCCCGCCGGCCGCGAGTTCTACGACCGGGACCGTTACGACGGCCTGCGCGCCGGGATCGCCGAGCAGGCGTTGGCGGTGATCGCCCGCGACCGCCGTGGACAGGCCGCCGCCGTGCGTCCGTTCACGGTCCCGCGCGCGTGGCTGGACGTCGGCTCCCGCTACGGCCACTTCCCGAACGCGGCCCGCGAGGTGTGGCCGGCGACGGTGTTCGACGGGGTCGACACGTTCGCTGGGCTGGACGAGGGCCTGCGGCGCGGCTGGCTCGACCATGCCCACCACGGCCGGCTGCCCGATGTCGTCGAGGCGGTCGCCGGTCGCTACGACGTCATCAGCATGTTCGGCTATCTGGAACGCGCCGACGACCCGTCCGCGGAGCTCGACGCCGTCGCCAAGGCGTTACCACCCGGCGGCCACGTGCTGTGCGAGCTGGCGAACGCCGAATGCCACCAGGCGCGCTGGCTCGGCCGGTTCTGGTCCGGCTGGGCGGTGCCGGAGCGGGCGCATCTCATCCCCGTCGACAACCTGCTAGCGGCGCTGGAGGACCGGGGGCTGCGGCCCGTCCTGGTGCGGTTCGCCGCCAGCCGCGGCCTCGGCGATCTCACCGCCGCCCTGCTGCTCGTCGTCACCGCCATCGCGCCGCGCCCCATGCCCTGGCTGCGCCAGGCTGCCGGCCCCGCCCACCTGGTGGCCTGGGGCGCCATGATGGCGGTGGTCAGCCCCCTGCTGATCACGGCCCGGCTCCTCGACCGGCTCGCCCGGCGCTACGTCCACGGCGCCGGCTTCGCGGGCACCTACCTGGTGATCGCCCGCAAGGAGGTCTGAGCCTCCCGAGCGGTTCCGTGGAGTGGCGATCAGCGCTGCGTCATACGTGGACTCCCAGCTCTCGGAACGGTGATCACACGAGTTCTGGCCGACGGCCTTTTCGAGGGCGTCGTCGGCGCACCTCAGCCACGGTCCAGTCCGCCACCGGCCCCAGCGGACGAACCATCACCATCGTCCGCATCTGACGCCGCGAGACACGGGTAGTAGATCTGTCAGATCGGCCAGGTCTCGCGGCGCCAGGCGGCGTCCCAGAACATCCACTCGTAGCGCGCCGTCACCGCGAAGTGTTCGGCGGCTCGCGACAGCTCCGGCGCCGATGCGTCCGCGCCCACCCGGTCGGTGAGGGCGACGACCCGGTCGGCCACCGCCTGGAATGCCGGGTCGCCGTAGGCGGCGATCCACCGGGCATACACCGGGTCGGGGGAGGAGTCGGCGAGCAGCCACGCGCCGACCCGGGCGTAGATCCAGTAGCACGGCAGCACCGCGGCGAGCCCCTCCAGGAAGGAGCCGCCGTAGACGGTCGCGAGCAGGTAACTGGTGTAGGCGCGGGTCGTCGGCGCGACCGTCGCCACCCCGCCCGCTGCCACCCCGCCCGTGGGAGTGGGGCCGGTGGGCGTGGGGCCGCCGAGAGCGTCGAGGAGGTCGGCGTGCATGGCCTGCTCGGCGGCGACCGCGTCGGCGGCGTCACTCGCGAGCGCCCGCACGTCGTCCTCGGTGGGCGCCTTCGCCGCGCACACGGCCAGGGCCCGCGCGTAGTCCCGCAGGTAGTGCGCGTCCTGGACGACGAAATGGCCGAACGCGGCCCGCGGCAGGCTGCCATCGGTGAGCCCGGTGAGGAACGGATGGCGCAGGATCGCCTCGTACACGTGCTCGGTGGAGGCCCACAGCCGCGCGCTGAAGGACTGCGNCGCGGCGGCCGGGATGGCATCGGGCGTCATCGTGCTCACTGGTCTCGGAACGTGGATGGTCGGGCAGCGGCATCCGCGATGGTCATGGCTTGGGTAGGTAGGCGTTGGTGACGACGTCCGCCGTCGGGACGGTCGCCTTGATCAGGTCTTCGGCGCGCATCCAGGCGATGAACGACGTCCAGGCACCCGTGTCCATCCGGCCGAAACCGGCCGGGTTGCGCAGCAGCGGGGCCGTCGCCTCGACCATCTTCGGCAGCAGCTTGGGGTCGTAGCCGTCGGCGACGCCGGTGAGCGTCGTCGTGGCCTTCGCCGGGTCGTCGAGCGCCCGCGCGTTGCCGGCCGCCGTGGCGCGCAGGAAGTCGCGGACGAGCGCGGCATAGGCGGGGTCCTTGGCGAGCCGGCTGCGCCGGGCGACGATGACCAGTTCGTCGTACTGCGGCACCCCGGCCTCGGTCACCGGAATCACCTTCGGCGCGAGGCCGCGGTCGGCGAGGGTGACGCCCTCGACGTTGCGGTAGGCGCCGAGGGTGGCGGTCACCTTCTTGGAGATCATGGCGGGCAGCAGGTCGGCGCCGACGTCGACGCGGTGAATCGAAGTGCCGTCGAAGTGGTTGGCCTTCGCGATCGCGTCGAGGAAGGCCTCGTCGGTGCGCAGCCCCGAGGTGCCGACCGTGGCCCCGGCGAGGTCGGCGGGCTTCGTGATGCCGGCGGAGCCCACGGCCATGATCGAGTTCAGGGCGGTGGGGATGAGGGCGCCGACGGCGACGACGTCGAGCTTCTCGACCCCGGCGATGACCACCTCGGGTTCGTAGGAGATGCCCAGGTCGACGGTGCCGGTGCTGACGAGCTTGAGCGGGTCGGACGGGTCCGACGGCGAACGCAGGGTGACGTTCAGCCCGGCGGCGGCGTAGTCGCCGCCGTCCTGCGCCGAGTAGAGCGCGAGATGGTCCGGGTTGGGCTCCCAGTCGAGCAGCACCGTGGCGGCCCGGCGCTCGGCGCCGGACGAGCCGCCGGAGCCGCAGGCGGTGACGGCCGCGAGCGTGACGGCGGCGAGGGCGGCCGCCGTGATGGTCAGCCGGCGGGAGCGCGGCGCGATCATTGGTTGGTCCCTTCTCGGGTGGGATTGCGGTGCCAGGGGACGAGCAGCCGTTCGGCGCAGCTCACGAGTACGAACAGGACCACGGACATCGCGGTGAGCAGCACGATCGCGGCGAACACCAGCGCGGACTGGAGCTGGGGGACGCCCTGGCGCATCACGTGGCCGAGTCCGTCGGAGGCGCCCGAGTACTCGCCGAACACCGCNCCGGTCGCGGCGTAGGCGGCGGCCAGCCGCAGGCCGGTGAACACCGAGGGCAGCGCCGCCGGGAACTCCACCCGGGTGAAGATGGCGACCCGTCGACCGTGCAGCGTCCGCATCATCCGGACGAGCTCCGGATCGACCGAGGCGAGGCCGTCGAGGGTGCCGACCACCACCGGGAAGAAGCAGATGAGCGCCACCAGGATGAGCTTCGGGGTGATGCTGTAGCCGAAGATGATCGCCAGGATCGGGGCGAGGACGACGACCGGGACCGTCTGGGAGCCGATGAGCAGCGGGTACAGCGCTCGGCGGGCCGCGGCGGAGAAGTGCAGCGCGCAGCCGAGCGCGAGTCCGCCGGCGACCGAGATGGCGAAGCCGAGGACGATCTCCGTGCCGGTGACCCAGGTGGCGCTGCGCAGGGTGCTGTCCCACCGGTCGGCCAGCGTCGTCGCCACCTGGTCCGGTGCCGGCAGGATGTACTCCTCGACGTGCAGCACTCGGGTGACGAACTCCCAGGCGCCGAGCAGCGCGATGCCGACGAGGACGCTCGGCCACAACCGCGTCGCGGTCAACGGGCGCTCTCCAGGTGGGCGAGGACGGTGTCGCGCAGCGCGACGAAGTCGGGGTCGGCGAGCCGCGCCCGCCGCGCCGCGGCGCCGGTGCCGGCGTAGGGCGGCACGTCGACGGACGCGACGATCCGGCCGGGGCGGGCCGACATCACCACCACCCGGTCGCACAGCAGCAGCGCCTCCTCGACGTCATGGGTGACGAGCACGACGGTGCGGGGCTCGTCGGCGAGCATCGCGCGCAGCCAGTCCTGCAGGTCCGCCCGAGTGATCGAGTCGAGGGCGCCGAACGGCTCGTCGAGCAGCAGGACCGGCTTGTCCGCGGCCACCGTGCGCAGGAACGAGACCCGCTGGCGCATCCCGCCGGAGAGCTGCGCCGGCCGGTGGTCGGCGAACTCGGCGAGGCCGAACCGGTCGAGCAGCGGCCGGACGCGCCGCGACGCCTCCCGGCGGGTCAGGCCCTGGTTCTCCAGCGGGATGCGGGCGTTGGCGAGCACGCCGCGCCAGGGCAGCAACAGGTCGCGCTGGGGCATCCAGGCGCAGCGGGCCAGCCGCCCCGGCGCGTCTGCGGCGCCGAGGACGTCGATGGTGCCGGCGTCCGGGTCGGTCAGCCCGCAGATCATCGACAGCAGGGTCGACTTGCCGCACCCGCTCGGGCCGACGACGCCCAGGCGGCTGTCCGGGGGGACGGACAGGTCCGCGCCGGCGACCGCGGTGATGTCGCCGAACCGCTTCGCGACCCCACGGAGCTCCAGACCCGTTCCGGCCGACCGGCGGGGATCGGCGGGCGGCAGGGCCGTCGGCCGGCTCGATCGGCGTGCGAACACGACTTCTCCTCCTCCCTGAGCTACTGCCGTCTCCCTGAGCTACTGCGGTCCTACGGCGGCTACGAGCATGTGGACGACGGACGCGCGATGGTGCGCGACCGGCCGGCGTGGGCCGTCGTCGGGGGACGAACGCCGGGTCATGAGCGCCGGACGAGGTCCCGCCGGGTGGCGACCGGTCCGGCGGCGACTGGTTCGGCGGCGACTGGTTCGGCGGCGACTGGTTCGGCGGCCGGCCGCATGAGACCCCGGCCGGGTGCTTGCCCGGCCGAGTGGGACTGGCCGATCGGCCGCGGGACCGCGGCGGCCGGCCGCGCGGGACGCTAGCGCGCCGTCCCGCCGCCCGGGTCCGTCGCACCTGGTGGCGGTGCCGGCGGGCGGTAGGGCGCCGCCGGACGGCCCGGTGCCGGCGGGCACAGCAGCGCCCGCGAGCGGCCGATGGAGCCGATGGGAGCCGGACGCGCCACGGCCATCACTCCCTACGCCGGAATTACCCGGACAGGTTCAGGCGGTCGGCGGCACCGGGCTTCTGCCCAGCCGCCCTCTCAGCCTCCTCGGGTGGAAGCTCCCGCAACGTTCGCTCAAAGTTACGGCAAGATCAGGCCGCCGCCAACCCCTCCGGCCACCTGCGGTGGCCTCCTCGTCAGGAGGCCAGGGCCCGCTGGGGGTGATCCGTCGGCGGCACCCAGCCCCGTTCGCGCAGGGCCTCGGCGACGATGTCGGCGGCGTCGTCCGGCGCGGTCCGCAGCAGGTGCGCCGGCAACCGGACCAGGATGTCCTGACTGGGATCACGTTGGGTGATCAGCCGGTTCGCGGTCGGTTCGACCGCGACCTCGACCCGCACCCGCCACGGCTCGTAGCGCACGGTCAGCCGCGAGGTCGGCTCGTCCGCCGGACCCTCGACCCGATAGCCCGCCGGGGGCAGCTCGCGCCGCCGCTCGATCCGGCGGAACATGATCTCGGTGAGGTGCGGCGCGTCCGCGCCGAGCCGATCCAGCGTCTCGGCGATCAGCGTGCGCCGGCTGATCGGGCCGCGGCGGGACAACGCCTCGCGCAGGCCGCGGACGGTGACGATCTGTTGGCGCACTGCGTCGCAGAGGACGTCCTGCGCCAGGGCCCGGGACGCCGCCCACTCCGCCATGTCGATCAGGGACCGGGCCGGTGTGGTCCGCCGGGGCAGCCGGAGCGGGTCGATCTCGCTGGATTCCAGGCGCGCGCTGTGCCGTAGCAGTACCCCCGGCGGAGCGCTGACACGGCGGTCGGCCGGGATGAGCACGGTCACCGGCTGAGGGTCGTGGCCGACCAGCCCGGCGAGCGCCGCCGCACATCCGCCCGCGAGCACTGCATCCGGCCCGATGGCCTGCACTGCGACCCACAGGTGCTGCGGGCCGGTGGCGGGGTTGAGGTCGGTGATCAGGACGCCGCGGACGGGCTGCCGCCAGCGGCCGTCATCGAGGCGTCGGCGGATCTCGGTACGGGTGAT
The DNA here is from genome assembly GCF_001414035.1 of Frankia sp. ACN1ag. NCBI lineage: Bacteria > Bacillati > Actinomycetota > Actinomycetes > Frankiales > Frankiaceae > Frankia > Frankia sp. ACN1ag. Next base: position 116,044 of record NZ_LJPA01000007.1, read on the forward strand.
GCCGGCGGCGACCGCGTCGCGGATTGTGATCACGCCGGCCTGGGGGGTGGCGATCTCCTGCCAGGAGAGTCGGCCAGGGTTATGGGCCATGAGAAGACGATGACGGTTGTTCTTCCGTTGGGCCAGCATCTTTTTTTGGTTGTGGATAACTGCGTGCCGTGTTCGCCGGCCACGCAGTGTTCGCCGGTTGGACGGGGCGCGCCGGTTGGACGGGGCGCGCCGGTCACGCCGGGTTCGGCGGCTGCCCGCTGAGGCGGCGCCGGCCCCTGCGCGGCGGCCTCCCCTCCTCGCGTGGCCGCCCGTCGGCCGGGGAGTCCTCCACGGGCCGCCCGGAGCCCCCGGCCTGCGGGCCCGGGCCCGACGCCGGCTGCACTCCGGTCGGCACCCAGCCGCCGGCCACCCGGCCGGGGCCGGGGACGGGGCCGGCAGGGTGGCCGGGCCGTGGCGGCGGTGGGGCCAGCCGGTAGGCCAGCTCCTCCGCGGCCACGGCGAGGCTCGGGTAGGCGTCGGGCGCCGCGGTGCCGATCGGACGCGGTCGGGCCCCATCCCGCCGGCCCGCCGCCCCACCGACCGGGAGCTGCGCCGACGGTGCGGGAGGCTCGGCGAGGGGGGTGGCGCCCGGCGCCCGGGGTGCCGCCTGCGCCCCCGCGGCCCCGGCGGCACCCCGGGCCGCCGACCAGCGGTCCACCGGCGAGACCCGGGGCAGCAGCACGGTGCCGGGGTTACAGTCGCCCGAGATCACCCGACCCGGCCCGTCGACCGGGCTGACCAGCAGGAAGGCGGTGGTCGGCAGGGTCTGCACGGTGGTGGGCTCAATGAGGAACTCATACACCCGCTGGGTGGTGCTGCCGTCGTTCGTCGAGTCGCTGACCGAGGTGTTCGTCGTGCGCTGCCAGGTCTGCGAGCGTGACGTCGTCACGGATTCCTGCCAGCCGGTGTTCGTGGAGGTGTTCTGCAGCCAGGGCAGCAGGCGGGTGCGGTCGTAGGTCCGACTCGACCCGCCGCTGGTGCCGGTGGTGTCGGAGGTGCCGTCGGAGTAGCCGACGCTGTCGCTGTCGCCCGTCGTGAAGCTCCGCCCGACCTGCGTGGTCACCTGGGACATGACGAACCTGTGACCGCGGCCGATGAACTCCGCCGCGGTTGTCGCGTCCTTGCCGTTGCCGAGCCGCATGATGATCGTCGATCCGCCCTGGCTGCCCAGGACCCGCTCGGCGTCGTCGGCGAGCCGTTCGAAGAGCAGCACGAGGCGTACCCCGGCGATCTCGGCGTGCCGGGCGAGGCCGCCCAGCACGGGTCGGCCGAGATGGTCCGCTCCGGCGACGACCAGCATGTCCCGCCCGGCGGCGGGGGCGAGCTCGCGGCGACGAAGCTGGTGGAGGACCGCCTGGATGACCAGCCGGTCGGCGAGCTCCTTGTGATGCGTCGACGACGTGCGGCTGGAGGTCGCCATCACCCGCAGCCCCTGGACGGGCCACCATGTCGCCAGCCGCCGCAGGCCGCCGGCGCCCGGCCCGCCGGCGATCGCCGCCCGTTGCGCGGCCACGGCCGAGGCGTCCGGCGGGCAGAGGGCCTCCAGCGAGGAACGCAGGTAACGCAGCTCGTCGGGGATCCGCTCGCCGCGGCCGAAGGCGTTCATCCGGCCGACGAGCGCACCGGCCTCGGCCGTCGACAACGCCGCGGCCGCCGTGCCGTCGTCGAGACCCTCCAGCACGCGCAGGCCCTCGGCGAGCCGGCGGAAGGTCAGCCGCTCGCCGAGGACCTGACCGACCGTGCTCACCAGGTCGGCGTGCAGCGCCCGGCGGTGATGGTCCTGATCGCCCTCGCGGGTCGGGCCGAAGGCGTCCGCCACGAGCTCGCCGGTCTCCCGCGGGCCGAGCCCGTCGAGCAGCGCGACCTCGTCGAGCTGGCGGGGCAGGTCCCAGGACTCGACGGGCCAGCGGGCCTGCCCGGCCAGCCGCGCCAACCCGCCGCCGACCGTCCGCTCGCTCAGGTCCACCAGCAGGATGCCGGTGCCGCCGGTGAGCACCGAGCAGCCGGCGGTGGCCAACAGGCTGGCCCAGCCGTTGCCGTCGCCGCCGAAGACGTCGACCCGCGGGGTCGCGGCCGGCGTCACGATGGGGAAGAAGCTGCTGGCGGCCTCCCGGCGCCGCTCGTCGGCCCGGATGTGCGCGTCGATCTCGGCCCGCCAGGACACCACCGCCTGCTCGTGGGCGGCGCGGGCGGTCGCCGTCGCCGTCGCCGTCCGGCGCCGGGCGCGCACCAGCCGCCGGTGGCGCACCAGCGGGGGCAGGCCGGCGAGCAGCGCGAGGACCAACCCGGCCGGCACGAAGAACAGCCCGCCCTCGGACGCCAGCAGCACCCCGAAGACGACGAAGGCCGCGGGTACCGGCAGCCGTTTCCACAGCGACCGCAGCGACCGGTCCCGCCGGGCGGCCAGCTCGGTCAGGTCGGGCAGCGCCGGTGGCGTCCAGACGGGGCGTTCGTCGGCGAGCGGGCTCGGCGTCGGCGGGCCGCCGTCGACGAACTCCCACCCCCAGCGTTCCCGAGGGACGAACAGTCCCTGGATGAGCTGGGCCTCCGCCGCCGTCAGGGCTGCGCCTCCCATCGTGACCCCCGCCAGTCGCGTCACGGCAGGACCTGGCCCGCCAGCCTGTGCATCGCCCGGCCCACCGCGTCGCCGTTGCTGGCGAGCACGCCCCGTGGCGAGACCAAATCCCTCCGTCTCCAGTATGGCGTCGAGTGTCCGTTCTGTCGCGTTCTGACGCCCGCGACCGCGGCCGCCGTTCCGTCACCCTGTTCGACGTGGCCGGGAGCCAACGCCACCAGCGTGCCGGTCCCGGCGGGGAACTTCCCCGACTCCTCACCGGGCAACGCTCTCACCGGCCGGCCGCGGCCGACTCCGGCGCCTCGGGTCCGGCCAGCGGGCCGCCCGTGCCCGTCTCGACGAGGTTGGCGATCTGGTCGACCAGGTCCGCCAGGCCAGGCCCGGTGCAGGCGTGCTCCAGCGCGATCCCGACGGCCCCGGCAGCCGTCCCGCCGGCGAGCTCCCGCACCGCGTCGACCAGCCCGCTCGCCGTCACGTCGCCGACGCTGACCTGGTCCTCGCCGCCCGTGTAGATCGGGCTGGCGCGCAGCCAGGCGAGCTGCTCGCCGATCGTGCCGCCGGCGACGGCCAGGCCGCGGTCGTGCCAGGACGAGGTGAGCGGGTGGGGGCCCGCGTCCGGACCCTGCCGGCGCACGGCCTCGCCGAGCGCCAGCCGGACGTCCTGCCAGCGGTAGACGCCCGCGGTGAACCGCCGGGAGTCCACCGGCGCGTCGGCGGGCGGCCCGACCAGCAACCGGCGCAGCGTGGCGCGCAGCGCGGCGGCGAAGTCGTCCGGATCGACGGACGGGCGCAGCAGCCGGGCTCGGGCGTCGGTGGCCCGGTCGGTGGCGTGCGCGAGCAGGCAGTCGAGCCGCCGCGGCGGCTGCGCGGCCAGCATCGCGCGCAGCGCTGGCGAGGGGGCGAACGGCGCGAGGCCCAGCACGTGGGCGAAGCCCATCACCTGGTGGGCCGCGACCGCCTCGACCCAGAGCACCAGCCGGGCGTCGTGGGCGGCCAGCGCCGCCGTCTCGGTCTCCTCCAGGGTGCAGGCCCGCCCGAGGGCGCACGCCGCGCCGCAGTGCAGGCTGCGCCGGCCGGCCAGCGGAACCCGGTCGTAGCGGGCGAGATGCGGGGACTCCCGTGCGTCACCGGCGACCATCCGGGCCAGCACCGGACGGTCCATGCCGTCCACGCTGACGGCGGCCACCCCGGCGGGCAGCGCCACGACGGCCTCGGACTGCTCCGGGCGCAGGTTCATCGTGGCGCCGACGGCCTCCCGGTCGTCAGCGGCCGGCAGGCGATGCATCACCTTCAGCGCGGTGTTCTTGATGACGTCGGGCAGGATCTTCGCCGGGATCTGCTCCACGACGACGAGGCCCTCGCCGTAGGCGCGGATCTCGGCGAGCAGGGAGGCGAACAGCTCCACCGCGGCCGCGGCCGGCCCGTCGGTGACGTTCTTGAGCAGCCGGTGCGCCTCCTCGACGACGAGGACGTGCCGTAGCCCGCCGGCGCCGGCGGCCCCGAACCGGACCCGCAGGTGCTCCACGACGCGGATGAGAACCGCCCCGAGCAGGAACGCCTTGTCCTGGTCGCTGGTGATGTCCTCGAGCTCGATGACGACGTTGCGGGTCAGCAGGGCGCCGATGTCGATGGGATGGCCACCCTCGAAGAACCGTCCCGGGCTGCCCTCCCGCAGGCTGCCGATGCGCACGTCGACGAACCCGCGGACGTCGGCGGTGACCTCCGCCCCGTAGCCGATGTTCTCCACCACCCTGGCGGCGGTTCGCTGCAGGTCGCCGAGGGTCGGGTAGCGCCGCCGCGCCTCGACCGGCGCGTCCGCGTCCGGCCCGCGGACGCGGAACCGCGGCCGGTGCGGCGGCTCGGGCCGGTCGAGCACCAGGTTCCAGCCCAGATCCCGGTAGCAGACGGTGAGTGCCCGGGCCAGGACCTGGGGGAACGGCTCATGCGCCTCGAACGCGGCGAGGAACAGCGCGCGGACCAGGTCGAGGTGGCTCTGCAAGGGGAAGCCGGCCTCCGGCTCCAACGGGTTCAGTGACGCCGGCGCCGCGTCAAGCCGGCCAGGCCGGATGACAAGCACCTCACCGGGCCGCACGGCATCCCCGACGCTCCCCGCGCCGAGCCCGCCCGCGCCGAGCCCGCCCGCGCANTCGGCTCCCGCGTCCCCGCCCTCCGGCGGTCCGGTGAGCGGTCCGGTGAGGTCGGCCAGCCGACCCGCCATCCGCGCGTACTCCGCCTTCGCCGGCTCCAGCACCAGCCACGGCACCGGCGCCGGGGCGCGCGCCAGCGACTCCAGCAGCGACCGCACGGTCTGCGACTTCCCGGAGCCGGTGGCGCCGCAGACGAACGCATGTCGGTTGAGCGTGGACCGGGGGACGGCGAGCGTGCCGGCCGGCGACCAGCCGGCGTCGAGGACGTCGCCGAGCCGCACCGCCCCGGGGGCGCCGCGGGGATCCGCGGGCCCGTTGCCGTCCGGGCCCTCCGGCGTCACGTCGAACGTGTGCGGGGTGATGAGCGTGATGCCAGGAAGTTCCCGGCCGGGCGGGCGGGCCAGCGCCGCGAGCAGCTCGGCGCCGGCCCGGAACGGGCTGCGCTCCGCCCCGTCCGCGGGATCCGCCGGCCGCGGCGCCCGGACACCGGCGAACGACGTCGCGGGGCCCAACGGGCGCAGCGTGTAGGGCAGCTCGTCGAGATCGCTGGAGCTGCACAGCAGCGCCGCCAGAGAGAACGCGCCGGCCCTGCTGGCCCCGCCGACGAGGATCTCGACGTCCCACATCCCGCTGGCCGCGGCGCGGCCAAGCTCCCGGTGGCGGCGCTCGGCCCGTTCCAGGTCGAGCCGGGCGTCCTGGTCGTGCTCGCGCAGGCGCAGCGCGGGGATGCTGCGGGCGAGGGCGTCGCGTTCCTCGGTGAGGCGACGCGGCGCAACCGGCCGGGCCAGCACCAGCCAGGCGAACGGGCCGACGAGGTGGGCGGCGTAGTCGTCGAACGAGCCGCGCCGCGCGCCGGCCGGGGGTTGGTTGCCGCCCTCCCCGCCTGGTCCGGGCGCCCACAGCGCGTCCGGGGCGCCACCGCAGCGCAGCCAGTACGGGAAACGGGCGAGGTCGTCGAGGACGGCGCCGGGCGCCAGCGCGACGGCCGTCGATCCGGGCGGGTAGAGCAGCGGGGCCGGTCCGGCCGCCCGCGGCGCCGACGCGGGCCGGGGCCGGCCGGGGCGGGGCGGCCCGGGAAAGGGCGGGAGCGCCGGCAGCCCTCCGCCCTCGGAATCCGGCCACCCGCCGCCCGGTGGCGGGGACGTCGGGCCCGGTGGGATGGTCGGGGGCGGCGGGGCGGCCGCGGCCTCGGCCTCGGCCTCGGCCGCAGGGATGGTGCCCGGGGGGAAGTAGGGCCGGCCGCCGGCGAGGAAGCGGATGTGGGACTCGCCCGGCCCGCGCAGCCAGGCGACAGCGACGCCCGGCGCGGCCGGGCCGGCGTCGAGCGAGGTCAGCTCGGCGTGCGCACCCACGAGCGCGGCGAACAGCGCGGGCGGGACGGGGTCGGGACGGTCGGTCCCCTCCGGGCGCCGCGGGGTGGCCAGGATGCGGTGGAACTGGAAGCCGTCGAGCACGGTCGTCGGGCCTGATTCGGTGGGGGCCCGAGCGGTGACGGGCCGGGTCGGTGGCGGCCGATTGCGGTGCGGTGAGCGCACTGCGGTGCGGTGTGCGCATGCGGTGCGGTGTGCACGCTTTGTCGCCGCAGATTGACCAGAACGTACCGCAATCGACTCCATGCATCTCGCGCCGTGGGTGCCGGCGACAGGCGTAACCCGGTCGGGCGTGATCCCACCCTCGTCGCGGCCGCGGGGGCGCTGGATGGGCCGGGGTCGGCAGCCGACCGTGCGTTCGTCCTCGCCGGACCTCGCCTGGTTCCGTGCCGACGGCGGGCCGCCGAGCAATCGATCCGCAGCGGCAATCTGTCACCCTCCGCACGGCAAAAAATCCTGATCGTGCTGATCGGCGGGTCTTTCCGGTGCTCTGCGGGCGTTCCGGGCAGGTTCGGAACCGCCCTGTGGGGGAGGTGATGAGGAGTGCGCCGCGGACGATGATGATCCGCCCGGGGAGGCATTCCTCAATGTCACCCAGCGTTCGGATGCTGTGACCGCATGGCACGGGCATCGCGCTGGGGTATCCCACCGAAGAGCGGGAGGCGATCCGTATCGTCGTGACCGGTGCGCCGTGGTCGCACCCCGGTGGCGCGGGCGCGGTCGCCGCCGGGAGCGTCGGCCCTCGACAGCGCGACGCCGCCCCGCCCGCGGCGTCGTCCCGGAGGCCGCAGACATGGCCGATCACCGCAACAGACCTCGCCGCGCGGGCGCCGCGCGGGGCCGGTCGGTCGCCGTCGGTGTCGCGGCTGCCGGCGTGACTCTGGTCGTGGGCGCCGCGAGCGCCGTCCACTTCAGCGGTCCCGGCTCGGAGCGGGACCCGAGGCCGTCGGCATCGGTCGGCGCAGCCTCGGCCGGGTCGGCCCCATCGGCGGCGGGCGCGGAGCGGGTGCGGCCGAACCGGGTCGTGGGCGCGGACGGCACGGCCGGGGCCTCGGGCGCTGTGCCTGGCATCGGGGCGGTGATGTCGGCGAAGATTCCCCGGGACGCCCTCCAGGTGATCGTCGCGAGCGGCGCCGACCGGGATACGAACACCAACAACGTGACGCTGTGGCAGCGCGCGAACCCGGACGCCCCCTGGGAGCCGTTCGGTGCCCCGCTGACCGGGCGCAACGGCGCCAACGGGTGGACCTTCACCCACCACGAGGGCGACCTGCGCAGCCCCATCGGGGTGTTCAGCCTGACGGCGGCCGGCGGCCGGTTGCCGGATCCGGGTACCGGCATGCCCTACGAGTACCGGCCGGCGTTCTACCGGACGGCGGCGCCGCAGGGGCAGCCGATGGCCGACGCGTTCAACTACGTCGTCGCCATCGACTACAACCGGCTGCCCGGGCGTCCCCCGTCGGACCCGACCCGGCCGCTGGGCGACCAGGTCGGCGGCGACATCTGGCTGCACGTCGACCACAGGTCGCCGACCCGGGGCTGCGTCGCCGTCGAGCAGGACGCGCTGACGTCCATCCTGCGCTGGCTGAAGCCCACCGCCCATCCCATGATCGTCATGGGTGACGTGGGTGATCTCGGCGCCGACATCTGACCCGCCCGAGCCACCGACCCGCCCGAGCCGCCGACCTGAAGGCCGGCCGAGCTCAGCCGGCCTTCGGGGCGTGCTGCTCCGCGTGGCCGCCGAACTGCTTGCGCATCGCGGAGAGCAGCTTGTCCGCGAACAGGCTCTCGCCACGGGAGCTGAACCGCTCGTACAGGGAGGCGGTCAGCACGTGCGCGGGCACGCCCTCCTCCACCGCGGCGAGCACCGTCCAGCGGCCCTCACCCGAGTCGGAGACCCGGCCGCTGAACTCGGCGAGTTCGGGGTCCTCCTGCAGGGCGGCGGCGGTGAGGTCGAGCAGCCAGGAGCTGACGACGCTGCCCCGCCGCCAGACCTCCGCGATCGCGGCGGTGTCGAAGTCGTACTGGTAGAACTGCGGGTCGCCCAGCGGGGCCGTCTCGGCGTTGTGCTCCAGGGCCTCCCGGCCGATGTTCGCCTTGTCGAGGATGGCGAGACCCTCGGCGAACGCGGCCATCATCCCGTACTCGATGCCGTTGTGGACCATCTTGACGAAGTGCCCGGCGCCGTTCGGCCCGCAGTACAGGTAGCCCTTCTCGGCCTGCACCGGCTCGCCGTCGCGGCCGGGGGTGCGGGGGATGGCGCCGACGCCGGGGGCGATCGTCTCGAACAACGGCTCCAGCCGGGCCACGGCCTCCGGCTCGCCGCCGATCATCAGGCAGTAGCCGCGTTCCAGGCCGAACACGCCGCCGGAGGTGCCGACGTCGACGTAGTGGATGCCCTTGGTGGCAAGCTCCTTCGCCTTGTGGATGTCGTCGCGGTAGTACGAGTTGCCGCCGTCGATGATGACGTCGTCCGGTGCGAAGTGCTCGGCGACCGCGTCGACGGTCTGCCCGGTCAGCCCGGCCGGCACCATGATCCAGGCGGTCCGCGGGGGACGCAGCGCCGCGGCGAACTCGGCGAGCGTGCCCGCCCCCGTGGCGCCCTCGGCCTCCAGGGCCTTGATGGCCTCGGCGTTCACGTCGTAGACCACGCACTCGTGGCCGTCGCGGATCAGCCGGCGAACCAGGTTGGCGCCCATCCGGCCGAGGCCCACCATCCCGAGCTGCATCTTGTCTCCCCGCTCGTTTCGTCACGGCGGCCCGGTGCGGGCGGCTACGCGCGCACCGGGCCCTGCTTCGCGCTACGACGCCATTGTTCCCTTGACACCCCGCGTCTCCCGGTCACGGGCGGCGCGCCGTCCGTTCGGGCCGGGTGCTTCTCGTCACCGTTCCCGCGCGTACGGTACGACCGGGCTGTCCCCCGCCATGCTGCCGGCGGCAGATGACGGTTCGGGGTCGAGAAAGCAGCGGATCCCTTACCACCGCCCGGCCAGCCCCCCGGCTGCGGTGATCTGGCGGCGACGGTGGGGAGGCACGGGCATGGCCCCGGACACACAGGCGGACACACGGGCACAGGGCGCCCGGGCACAGGGCGCGCAGGTGGATGTGATCGTGATCGGCGCGGGCCCCGCCGGAGAGAACGTCGCCGGCCGGTGCGCCGACGCGGGGCTCGCCGTGACGATCGTCGAACGGGAGCTCGTCGGCGGCGAGTGCAGCTACTGGGGCTGCATCCCGAGCAAGACCCTCATCCGGCCGGGGGAGGTGCTCGCCGCGGCGCGCCGAGTGCCCGGCGCCGCGGCGGCGGTCACCGGCGCGCTGGACCCCGCGGCGGTGTTCACGCGCCGCGACCGGCTGGTCGGCGGCTTCTCGGACGACTCCCAGGTGCCGTGGCTGACCGACAAGGGCGTGACGCTCGTTCGTGGAACCGGCCGGCTGACCGGCCGGCCCCGCCACGTCGAGGTCACCGCCGCCGACGGCGACCGCCGGGTGCTGATCGCGTCGCGGGCGGTGGTCGTGGCCACCGGCAGCCGGGCGACGGTCCCGCCGATCCCGGGTCTCGCCGAGGCCGACCCCTGGGACAACCGTTCCGCGACCGCCGCCCGCTCGGTGCCGCGCCGCCTCGTGGTACTCGGCGGCGGCGCCGTCGGCGCGGAGCTCGCCCAGGCGTTCCGCCGGCTCGGCAGCGCCGAGGTCACGCTCGTCGAGGGCTCGCCGCGGCTGCTCGCCCGGGAGGAGGAGTTCGCCGGGGAGCAGGTACGCGCGGCGTTCGAGGCGGACGGCATCACGGTGCGCCTGGGCACCCGGGCCGTCGAGGTGCGTCGCAGCCGCCCCGACTCCGCGACCCCGCGTGGCCCGGTGACCGTCACCCTCGCCGGCGCGGCGGGGCCGGACGCCAGGGGCGACGACGCCGGGGGCGAGGCCGTCGTGGCGGACGAGATCCTGGTGGCGGTCGGACGCACCCCGGCGACCGGCGACCTGGGCCTGGCCGCCGTCGGGCTGCCGCCCGGGAAGTTCATCGAGGTCGACGACCGTCTCCTGGCGGTCGGGGTGGACGGCGGCTGNCTGTACGCGGTCGGCGACGTCTGCGGCCGCGCCCTGCTCACCCACATGGGCAAGTACCAGGCGCGGATCGTCGCCGACGTCATCACCGGCCGCCGGGACGCCGCGGGCGAGCCTGCCCGTGACGTGGCGGACGGCCTCGCCATCCCACGGGTGACCTTCACCGATCCCCAGGTCAGTGCGGTCGGGCTGACCGAGCGGGCCGCGCGGGAGGCGGGCCTGGCGGTCCGGGCGGTCAGCGTCGCGACCGGTGGGGTGGCCGGGGCGTCGGTGCGCGGCGAAGGGATCACCGGCACTTCGAAGATCGTCGTCGACGAGTCCCGGCGGGTCCTGGTGGGCGCGACGTTCACCGGCCCGGACACCCAGGAGATGGTCCACGCGGCGACGATCGCGATCGTCGCCGCGGTGCCCGTCGAGCGGCTGTGGCACGCGGTGCCCTCGTTTCCGACGGTGAGCGAGGTGTGGCTCCGCCTGCTGGAGGAATACGGCCTGTAATCCCGTCTTTCGCCCGGCCTTCATTCTCGGCAAAGGGCGGAACCACGGGCGTCAACTGAACACCGAAACACCGCCCGGGCCGATGAGCAGGCCGACGACGATGAGCACGATGCCGTAGATGAGACCCCCGCGGACGATCGTGACAACCCCCGCGATGACGAAGATCGCCGCGATGATCCAGAGAATGGTGTCCATGGAGGCGTCGTTCCTCGCGCCGGCCTACTAAAACCCGTTCAGCCGGCGGCCGGGGCGGGGGTGCGGCGTTCGGCCCGACCCAGGCGCACGTCGGGCGCGCCGAGTCGGGCCGCGTCCGCGGTGGCGTCGTCGGCCTGCCGCTGCGAGGCCCGTTCGGCCTGCACCCGGGCCAGGTAGTGCTCGACCTCGCGGTCGCGGGCGGTGGCGTCCCAGCCGAGCGTGGGGGCGATGAGCTCGGCGACGTGGCGGGCCGCCTCCACCCCGCGGTCGGGGGTCTCGATCGAGATGCGGGTCCGCCGGGTCAGCACGTCCTCCAGGTGCAGCGCCCCCTCGTGGGTGACCGCGTACACCGCCTCGGCGGCCAGGTAGGTCGACGCCCCGGGCAGCGGCCGGGAGAGCTCCGCGCGGGACGCGGCGAGCTCCAGCACCTCCTCCGCGAGGGTGCCGTAGCGGTGCAGCAGGTGTTCGATCCACCCGACGTGCAGCCCGGCGCGCCGGGCGAGGCTCTCCCGGGCGTTCCACAGGGCGGGGAAGCCGTCGGCCCCGAGCAGCGGGATCTTCTCCGTGCACGACGCCGGCACCGCCCGGTTCATCCCGCTCACCGCCGCGTCGACCGCGTCGGCGGCCATCACCCGGTAGGTCGTGTACTTGCCGCCGGCGACCATCGTCAGGCCCGGCACGGGGGTGACGACGGCGTGCTCGCGGGAGAGCTGCGAGGTGTCCTCGGACTCGCCGGCCAGCAGCGGCCGCAGGCCCGCGTACACGCCGATGATGTCGTCCGCGGTCAGCGGGGTGCGCAGCACCCGGTTGACGGTGGTGAGCAGGTAGTCGATGTCGGCGCTGCTCGCCGCCGGGTGGGCGAGATCGAGGTTCCAGTCGGTGTCGGTGGTGCCGATGATCCAGTGGCTGCCCCAGGGGATGACGAACAGCACGCTCTTCTCGGTGCGCAGGATCAGCCCCGTCTCGCCGTGGATGCGGTCGCGGGGGACGACGATGTGCACCCCCTTCGACGCCCGGACCGACAGCCGCCCCCGCCCGCCCACCATCGACTGGATCTCGTCGGTCCACACCCCGGCGGCGTTGATGGTCTGCCGGGCGCGCAGCGCGATCTCGTCGCCGGACTCCAGGTCGAGCACCGTGACGCCGGCGACCCGGTCGCCCTCCCGGAGCAGGCCGGTGACCCGTGCGCTGGTCGCGAGGAGCGCCCCGTAGCGCACCGCGGTCCGCGCCACGAACAGGGTGTGCCGGGCGTCGTCGACCTGGCCGTCCCAGTACTGGATGGCGCCGACGAGGGCGTCGGAGCGCAGGGACGGAAAGACCCGCAGCGCCGCCTTGCGGCTCAGATGCCGGTGGTGGGGCATGGTCCCGTCGCCGCCCGGCGCGATGCGGGCCAGGCCCTGGCCGAGGGTGTCGTACAGCAGCACGCCGCTGCCGATGTAGGCGCGTTCCCAGCCGTGGTGGGTCAGCGGCAGCAGGAACGGGACGCTGTGGACGAGGTGCGGGGCGAGGGTGTCCAGCATGAGGGATCGTTCCCGCAGGGCCTCGCGGACCAGCGGGGCGTTGAGCTGTTCGAGGTAGCGAAGCCCTCCATGGATCAGCTTGCTGGAGCGGCTGGAGGTGCCGGCGGCGAGGTCGCGGGCCTCGACGAGGGCCACCGACAGTCCGCGGGTGGCGGCGTCCAGCGCGACTCCCGCGCCGGTCACCCCACCGCCGATCACGGCGACGTCCATCATCTCGGTGCGCATCCTGCGCAGCGCCTCGGCGCGGCGGGCAGGNTCGAGGCCCGCGGTCGGCGCTGCGTGCCTGGTCGGCGTCATGGGCGGCTGTCCTCCTTCGGGCGGGCGGGTCCCGGTTCAGGTGGGCGGGTCCGGGTTCAGGTGGGCGGGTCCGGGCGGTGCCGCGGCGACCGCATCCCCATCGTGCCGGCTGGCGGTGACCGGCGCCTGTGCGCGGGTGAACGGCGGGCGTCCGGCGGGGGGCGCCGAGGCGTCGCCGGGGTCGGCGGGGTCGGCGACCGGCACACCACGCGGTTATCGAGTACTACGGTCTGGACTGAGCCCGGCTCCCGTGGCGGGCACACGCCGACAAGATGGGTTAGACCACGTGGATCTGAGCTATCCCCCGGAGGCGGAGGAGTTCCGCGCCGAGCTGCGCGCCTGGCTGACCGCGAACATCCCCGCCGCCTGGACCGAACCCGGCTTCTGGGCCACCGTCGGCGAGGACGAGGCGTTCGACCTGCGCCGGGACTGGGAGCGGCGCAAGGCGCTGGCCGGGTTCGCCGGGATCGACTGGCCGGTCGAGTACGGCGGGCGCGGCGGCACCCCCGCGATGCGGGCGATCCACGACTCCGAGCTGGTGCGCGCCCGCGCCCCCCGTTCGGTGAACAGCCTCGGCCTGGTCTTCCTCGCCCCGACCGTCATGGCGGTGGGCACCCCGGAGCAGAAGGCCGACATCATCGGGCCGATGCTGCGCAACGAGGTCATCTGGTGTCAGGGCTTCTCGGAGCCGGACGCGGGGTCCGACCTCGCCGCCCTGCGCACCCGCGGGGTGCTCGACGGTGACGAGTTCGTCGTCAACGGCCAGAAGGTGTGGACGACGTTCGCCGGCCGTGGCGACCGGATCTTCACGATGGTCCGCACGGAGCCCGGCAGCAGCCGTCATCGCGGCCTGTCGCTGCTGCTCATCGACATGCACGCCCCCGGGGTCGAGGTGCGTCCGATCCGTCAGATGAGCGGGGTCAGCGAGTTCGGCGAGGTCTTCCTCACCGACGTGCGGGTGCCGGCGTCGCAGTGCCTGGGCGGGATCGGCAACGGCTGGGCGACCGCGATGCTGCTGCTGTCGTTCGAGCGCGGCGCGGCCGGGATCAGCCAGTACACCGCCTATCGGCAGGCCTACGACGAGATCGTGCGGGTGGCGCGGGCGCTGGGCCGTGCCGGCGACCCGGTGCTGCGCCAGGAGCTCGCCCGGCGCCGGGTCGAGCTGGAGTGCCTGCACTACCAGGCGATGCACGTGCTCACCGAGGTCGAGCAGGGCCGCGATCTGGGAGCGTCGTCGTCGGTGACGAAGCTGCAGTGGTCGCAGGCCTACCAGGGCCTGTTCGAGACGTTCGACGAGTTGCTCGGCGCCGACGTCGCCCTGCTGCGGCCCACCGCGGACCTCGACCTGACCGCGCTGCGCCAGGAGAGCTTCTGGACCCGCTCGGTCACGATCTGGGGAGGATCGTCGCAGGTACAGCGCACGATCGTCGCCGAACGCGTGCTGGGCCTGCCCCGAGGGTCGTAGGCTGCCCGCCCCGCCCTCGCCCGCCCCGCCCTCGCCCGCCCCGCCCTCGCCCGCCCCGCCCTCGCCCGCCCCGCCCGGCCCTCAGGAGAACCGCGCCTGTGTACTTCGCCCTCACCGACGAGCAGCGTGCCCTCGCCGAGACCGTCCGCGCCTTCCTGGCTGACCGCTTCGACCTTCGGGCGGTGCGGGCGGTCGTCGACGACGAGCGGGGCGACGGCCATCCCGCCGACCTGTGGCGCGCGATCGGGGAGCAGGGCTGGCTGTCGGTGTGCGTGCCGCCGGAGCACGGCGGCCTCGGTCTCGGCCTCCTCGACGCCCAGGTGATCGCGCGGGAGTTCGGCGCCGGGGTGGTCCCCGGACCGTGGGCGACGACCGTGCTGGCCGGGGCGGCCGTCCGGCGGGTCGGCTCGCCCGAGCAGGCCGCGGCCGTGCTCGGGCCGCTCGGCGCGGGCGAGCTCGTCGCCACCGTGGCGCTGCGTGGCCCGGGTGGGCGCTTCGGCCGCAGCGGGATCGCCGTGCGCGCCGACGCCGCGGGCCGGCTCGACGGCGCCGCCTCCGGCGTCGAGTACGCCCACGTGGCCGACGTCATCGTGGTCGCGGCCACCGAGCCGGTCGCGGCCACCGAGCCGGCCACCGAGCCGGCCACCGAGCCGGCCACCGAGCCGGCCACCGAGCCGGTCGCGGTGCCGACGGGTGGCGGTTCCGGCCGTGGCGATGGCGGCGTGGGTCTGTACCTGCTGGAACGCGGGGGCGACGGCGTGCGGATCGAACGGCAGGCGAACATCGACGGCACCACCCGGCTCGCCGCGTTGACGTTGACCGGGGCGCCGGCCGTCCGCCTGCCGGGCTCGGACGCCGCGGCGCTGGCGGACCTGCTGCGCCGCGGCGCGGTGCTGGCCGCCGCGGACCTCGCCGGCGTCGCCCGGGCGGCGCTGACCCGCACCGTCGCCTACGACACCGAGCGGGTCCAGTTCGGCCGGCCGGTCGGGTCGTTCCAGGCGCTGGNCCACCATCTCGCCGACCTGCACGTCGCCGTGACCATGGCCGAGCATGCCGTGCTGTACGCGGCGCACGCCCTCGACGAGGGCCGGCCGGACGCCGACCTCGCCGTCGCCGTGGCGAAGAGCAAGGCGAACCAGGCCGCCGGCGACGCCACCGCCGCGATGGTCCAGTACCACGGCGGGATCGGCTATACCTGGGAGCACGACACCCATTTCTTCTACAAGCGCGCGAAACGCCTCGTCGCCGCCTTCGGCGACAGCCGCCAGCACCTGGAACACCTCGCCCGGCTCACCGTCGACACCGTGGGGTGAGCGGTGCTTCTCCCATCGGGCGTCTCGCGAAGGCCGGGATCCGCGAAGGCCGGGGCCGCGGAAGCCAGGGCGGCGGAAGCCGGGAATAGCGAAATTCCGATTGCGGGCCGCCCCGCGACCCCCGATACCACGCGCGGGATACCTGCCCCTTGGGCAGGGGGCGACGGCCTTATCGTCCACACTTGTGCGACATGAACGGACGCTCGGTGCAGGCGCTGTCCACAGTGATGCTTCGCTGCACCGCCCGGCTGCGGCTCGCCCAGGTGGGCTACCTGCTGGTCTTCGTCGCCGCCTGGGCCGGCTGGTACCGCGCGCACCCGGCGGCGCTGGCCGGCCCGGTCGTCGTACTGGCGTGGGGTGTGCTGTTCGTCGTGCACCTGCGCCGTCGCCCGCGCCGGGCCATGGCGGTCGCCGACGTGGCCTTGGCGGCCCTTGTCGCGCTGGCCACGGGCTGGCTGACGCCTGACGCGTCGCGGGGCGACCCCGCCTCGTTTGCCTTCGTCGGCCTGCTCACCGCCGTGGTGGCGGCGGCGTTCGCCCTGCCGGCCCGGAAGTTCGCCGTGGCCACGGCGGTGCTGGCGGTCGCCCAGCTCGCCGGCGCCGCCCACCATCGGCCCCAGGTGTTCGCCGCGACGGCGATCCTCCTCGTTGTCGGCGCCCTGCTGCATCACGCCGCCGGGCGGCTGCGTCGGGTCGCGGTCGAGGCCGACCGGCAGCACCGCGACGTGACCGCCCGGCGGCGCCGGCAGCTCGTCGCCGAGGGGCGCGAGCAGGACTCCCGTGAGCAGGAGCGGCTCCTGCACGACACGATCCTCAACACGCTCACCGGCCTGGGCATGAGCGAGGACCAGCCGGCCGCCGACCTGCGCCGGCAGTGCGCGGACAGCGTGCGCGTGGTCGAGGAGCACCTGGCCAGCCGGCCGGACGCGGGTCCCACCCTCAGTGAACGCATCAACCAGGCCGTCGGCAGCGCGCGCGGCGCCGGTCTACGGGTCGTGCTGGAGGCCGACGCGCCGGGAGACGGGCCGGAGCCGGCGGGCGAGTGGGTGCCCGACGAGGTCGGCGCCGCCATCGCCGCCGCGATGGGCGAGGCGTTGCGCAACGTCCGATCCCACGCCGGCACCGGCGACGCCCGGGTCCTCGCCCAGGTCGGCCCCGGCCGGCTGGAGGTGTCCGTCATCGACCGGGGACGCGGGTTCCGGACGGCGGAGCTGGCCGCGGACAGCCGCCGTCTCGGGTTGCGGCACTCGGTCTCCGCCCGGATGGCGGCCGTGGGTGGCTCCGCCGACATCTGGTCCGAACCCGGGCAGGGCACCCGGATCACGCTGCGGTGGGAGCTGCCGCAGCCGGTCGCCGCGGAAACGGCGTGCGCCGACCGGCTGGAGGAGCAGTTCGCCGCGGCGGCGCGCCGGGCGTTCGCCCTCGCGGTGGTCGTGGGCTGGCTCGCCGCGCTCATCCCGGTCATCGTGCACCGGGACCAGGCCCGGTCGATGCCGGCCGGCGTGGCGATCTGGCTGACGACGGCCGTGGTCATCGGGCTGACGGCCCGGGTCGTCGCCCGCCGGCCGCTGGTCCGCCGCGAGTCGGCCGCCGTGCTGCTGGTGGCCGTCGCCTCGGCGGTCGCCGGCGCGGTCAACACGGTGGAACCTCCCGGTGAACTGGTCGTGAGCTGGGGCACCACCATGATCAACCCGCTGCTCGTGGCGCTGGCGGTGCTGTCCCGGCCGCCGCGGGAGCGCTACGCTGCCGCCGGGTTCGCGACGGTGGCCATGGTCGGCATCGTCATCGGCCTCGGCCTCGGCTGCAGATACGACCCGCTGGTCCTCGCCAGGCTGGCCGCCGCGGTGTACGCGCAGTGGATCATGCAGGTGCTGGTCACCATGTTCGGGCCGGTCCTGCGGGCCAGCGCGCAGGAGCGGGCGCGGGCCGACGACCTGGAGGCCGACCTGACCAGCCGGCGGGTGCTGGACCGCACCGTCCGCCGGGACCGGCGTCGGCGGCTCGACGAGCTGGACGCGCGGTTCCTGCCGCTGCTGCGCGACATCGCCGCCGGTCGGATCGATCCAGGCCGGCCGGAGGTGCGTGCCCTGTGCATGGCGCGTGCCCGGGCGCTGCGTCGGGATCTCGGCGGTGCCGGCCTCGCTGCGCTGCGTGACCTGGCCGGTACGATCGAACAGGCCGAGGCGCGGGGCATCGCCGTCACCGTCCAGACGGACGGCGACCTGCTGATGCTGCCCGAGCCGGTGCGCCGGGAGTTCCTTGCCCGGGTCTCGGCGGTGCTGGCCGCCGTCCGGGAGGGGCCCGTGGTGCTCACCGGCTACCTCGGCACCGCGCAGGCGAGCGTCTACCTCACCTATCCGGCCCGCCGTGCCCCGGCCCCGCCTGTCCTGCCGGCCCCGCCTGTCCTGCCAGTGCAGGGAGCGGCAGCGGCTGACGCGCGGGTTGTCGGGCGGCTCGAAGGGCGGCGGGCCGGGGTGCCGGCGACGCCAGGACGACCCGTTCTCGCCGGGCCGACCCTGGCCGAGTTCGGCCGGGCGAGCGAGTTCGGCCCCGGCGGCTCGGGGCTGGTCCGCGCCGGCGGGACGATCGGCGAGGGCGTCGCCTGCATCGAGATGCACTGGTCCGCGACCATCGAGGCCGGCCCTGCCGATCCGGCCGGCCCCGCCAGTCCGGCCGGCCCCGCCGGCCCGGACGACCAGGCGACGGCTGCCTCCGAGCGGATCGGCTCTTCTGGCGGGTCCGGCCCAGTGGAGGGCCTCGGTGAACCCGGTGGGGAGACGGTCAGCGTGTCATCGCATGGTCGAACAGCCGGGTGGCGGCGGCGAGCGCCGCGCGCCGCTCGGCGGGAACGAGGCCGATCCGCGAACGGCGGTCCAGCAGGTCCGCCGGATCGAGCGCTCCCTCATGGCACACCGCGAACAGCAGCTCCGCCCCCGTGACCGGCACCCCATCGACGATCGGCGCGAGCAGTCCAGGGTCGTCGTCGGCGACCGCGAGCACCCGCGGCGCCTCCGTGCCGTACCGCTCAACCAGCCGGCGCGGTGCCGCGACCGCGGCGAGCACCGATCGCGGTGCGGCGCCGACGAGCCCGAGCCGCCGGGTCCGGCAGGGGCCGGCGGGCAGCTCGCCGGCTGTGATGGCCGCGTCCACGGCATCGGCGGCCATCCGCCGGTAGGTCGTGAGCTTCCCGCCGACGACGGTGACCAGACCGCCCGGATCGGTGCGGACGAGATGGCGCCGGGACAGGTCCGCGGTGCGCCCCGGGTGGGCGATGTCGGGTCGGGGAGAGCCGCCGGGTCGGGGGTGGTCGTCGGGTCGAGGGTGGTCGTCGGGCCGGGGGTGGTCGTCGAGAAGGGGGCGCAGCCCGGCGAACGCGCCGAGCAGGTCGGCGCGGTCCAGGGGCGCGGCGAGCACGGTCGACACGACGTCGACGAGCTCGGCGATCTCGCTGTCGTCGGGCTCGGGGACGTCGGTGATCCGATCGACCGGGACGTCGGTCAGTCCGACATAGACCCGGCCGTCACCCTGCGGGAGCACCAGCGCGAACCGGTTGTGCTCACCCGGCATCGGCACGGACAGCGCCCCGCGGGCTCCCGCCAGGGCGTCCGAGCGCAGTACCAGGTGCGTGCCGCGGCTTGGTCGCAGCCGGATGCCGGGCGTCAGGGCCGGGGCCCAGACGCCGGTGGCGTTCACGACAGTCCGGGCGCGCAGCCGGATCTCGTCCCCGGTGCGCTGGTCGCGGGCGGTCACCTCGAAGCCGCGGTGCCGGGCGGCCGCCGGTGCGCCGCCGCCCGCCGCGCCGGGCCCGTCGATGTGTTCGACCCGAAGGCGGGTGAGGATTCGGGCGCCGTGGCCGGCGGCGGTGCGGGCCAGGGCGACGACGAGCCGCGCGTCGTCGACGAGCTGGCCGTCCCAGTACACCAGGCCGCCGCGCAGCCCGGTCTCCCGCAGCGCGGGGGCGAGGCCGAGGGTCTCCACCGCCGTCAGCCGGCGCGGCCTCGGCAGCACGGTGTGCGGGGTGCCGGCGGCGCGGCGCAGCACATCGCCGATCCGCAGCCCGGTGTGCACCAGCGCGGCCGCCGAGCGGGACACCTGTGGTGTCAGCGGGGTCACGATCGGCAGTGCCCGGACGAGGTGGGGCGCGGTGTGCCGCATCAGGATGTCGCGCTCCACCGCGCTCTCCCATGCCACCGCGACGTCGCCGCCGGCGAGATAACGCAGCCCGCCGTGGACGAGCTTGGAGCTCCACCGGCTGGTGCCGAAGGCGAGGTCGTGGGCCTCGGCGAGCGCAACCGACAGGCCGCGCGACGCGGCGTCCAGGGCGACCCCGGCGCCGGTGACGCCGCCGCCGACCACCAGCACGTCGACCGGATCGCCGTCGACGGTGGCGGCCAGTTCCCGGTCGCGCCGCCGCGCGTTGAGGGAGGTGTTCCCCGGCGGGGCCGGCCAGCCGGCACCCGTCAAGGCGTCGCGCCCCGGGTCGGCCCGCCGACGCTTGCGGCGCGCACGGGTGGCGTACCTGCGGCGTCGGGAGCGAGGTAGCCGCGCAGCAGGCGCCGCAGCTCGGTCGCCAGCGTCGCGGCCGACACCGGCCCGGCGAGGGCGCCCGCAGACAGCACGAACGACTGCACGACGAGCAGCACCATGACCGCCAGCGCCGCCGGGTCCACCGGGCGCACCGTGCCGTTCCGCGCGGCGGCGTCGAGCTGCCCGGCCAGCAGGTCGATGATCATCTGCTGGGTGGCGCCGCGCCGCTCGGTCAGGTACGGCAGCAGCAGCTCCGGGTCGGTCTCGATGATCCGCAGGTAGATCGGGTTCGTCCGGAACGCCTCCACGGTCGCGATGACGTGGTCGACGAGGTCGTCCAGGTCGCCGCCGGACCGATCGGAGGCAGTCGGCCGCGTCGCCGCCGTGACCACCCGTGTCCACTCCCGGGTCATCACGTCGCCGACCAGCGAGCGCAGGTCCGGCCAGCGCCGGTAGAGGGTCATCCGGCTCACCCCGGCACGGCGGGCGACCTCGGTCAGCGTGGTGCGGCGGACCCCGACCGCCAGCAGCGACGCCTTCGCCGCGTCGAGGACGGCGTCCTCGCCGGACCAGCGGACCGGACGACCCGGGGCCACGGCGGTGTCGGGTCGCCGGTCGGTGCCGGGGTGCCGGTCGGTGGCGGGGTGCCGGTCGGTGTCGAGCATCGTGCGGCCACCCTCCTGGTCGACTGCCGCGATCGTGCACCGGGCGTCGCGGGGGCGCACCCGCTGCGGCTGTGCCATCGTGGAGTCGGGGTCTTGTGACAGTGTTACTTCGACTGTCACACTGTCTCGCGTCGAAGTCCAGTGAGCCGGATCGAGCAGGCGAACCGAGGTGGGCGATGACAAGCACCGACGAAGCGCGCAGGATCGGCTCGACCGAACCCGTCTGGTGGGGCTGGGGGCCCGCGTCCGCGCACGAGCCACTGCCCGACGAGGTTCGTGAGCTGCTGGCCCGATTGGGCATCCCGGCGCGGCCCACCGCGCCGGTCCCGCTCGACGAGGTGCGCCTGCCGCCGGCCCGGCTGCCCGCGGCGGTCCGGGACGCGCTGGCGACGATCGTCGGCTCGGGCCACGTCCATATGCACGACGAGGCGCGCATCCGCCACTGCCGCGGGAGGTCCACGACCGACCTGCTGCGCCTGCGCGCCGGCGACGCCTGGGCCGCGCCCGACGCGATCGTGCTGCCTGCGGACCACGACGAGGTGCTCGCGGTGCTGCGGCTCGCGAGCCGGGAGCGCATCGTCGTCGTGCCGTTCGGTGGGGGCACCTCCGTCGTCGGCGGCCTCGAACCCGCCGGGCCCGCCGAACGGCCGGTGGTCGCCCTCGATCTGGCCAGGCTGGACGCGTTGGGCCGGGTGGACCGGGAGTCCGGCACCGCCGAGCTCGGCGCCGGGCTGCGCGGCCCGCGCGCCGAGGCGCTGCTCGCCGAGCACGGTCTGACCCTCGGGCACATCCCGCAGTCCTGGGAGTACGCCACCATCGGCGGCTTCGCCGCCACCCGGTCCAGCGGCCAGGCCTCCGCGGGCTACGGCCGCTTCGACGACCTGGTCGTCGGGCTGCGGGTGGCGACCCCGGTCGGCTCCTGGGAGCTCGGCCGGGCGCCGGCCTCGGCGGCCGGGCCGGACCTGCGCGAGCTGCTGCTCGGATCCGAGGGTGCCTTCGGCGTCATCACCCAGGTGGTGGCGCGGGTGCGGCCGTTGCCGGCGCGGCGGATCTTCGAGGGCTGGTCAGTGCCGGACTTCGCGACCGGGACGCGGCTGCTACGCACCCTCGCGGCGGGTGACCTGCGGCCCACCGTATGCCGCCTGTCGGACGAGACCGAGACCGTCGGCGGCCTCGCCCGTCCGCCGCGCCCGACCGGCCGGGCGGCAGCGACGGGTCCGGCGGCGGAGACGAGGCCTGCGGCGGAGACGGGTCCGGCGGCGGAGACGGGTCCGGTGGCAGTGACCGGGGCCGTCGCGGCGGACGGCCCCCCGGGCGGCTGCCACCTCGTCACCGGGTACGAGGGGTCCGGGCCGGCGGTCGAGCGTCACACCGCCGAGGTCGCGGGGGTGCTGCTGGCCGGTGGCGCGCGGCGGCTGGATGCCGCGGCCGGCCCCGACTGGGAACGGGGTCGGTTCCGGGCGCCCTATCTGCGCGATGCCCTGCTCGATCTGGGGATCTTCGCCGAGACGCTGGAGACCGCCGGGTTCTGGGCCACCCTGCCGGCGCTCTATGCGGGCGTGCGCGAGGCGCTGATCGGCTCGCTCGGCGCGGCGGGGCTGTCGCCGGTGGTGATGTGCCATATCTCCCACCTGTACGAGACCGGGGCCTCGCTCTACTTCACCGTGGTGTGCGCGCAGGGTGCGGACCCGATCGGGAGCTGGCGGGCGGCGAAGGCGGCGGCCGGCAATGCGATCGTCGCCGCGGGCGGCACGATCACCCATCACCACGCCGTCGGCACCGAGCACCGCCCCTGGCTCGGCGCCGAGATCGGCGGCCTCGGCGTCGACGTGCTGCGCGCGGTGAAGCGCACCCTCGACCCCGCCGGAATTCTCAACCCGGGGATCCTCGTCTGACCGCGGCCGCGCGGCCCGCCGGCTCGCCCGGCCGCCGGCCTGTGGACAGGCTCTCCTGTCTGTCCGGAGGCTCTCCTACCTGTCCGGAGGCTCCCCTGCTTGTCCGGAGGCCGCACCGTCCGACTAAACCCTCCGGGCCCTCCGGCTAAGCAGCGGGGCCTGGAGCGACTCGTGCGTCACACCCGGCTNGGCTACCCCGGATCGTGGGTAGGCAGACAGCATGGAGACCTTTGGCGCGGTCGTCATCGCTCTGCTTCTCCTGCTCATCCCCATGATCATCGTCAGTGCCGCGCTCGGGTGGGCCTACGCGCGCAGCGCGCCCCTGCGGGCCGCCAACGCGGCTTCGGCCGCCCGGGACGAGCGCGCCCGAACCTGAGCCGTCCCGCCGCGGCCGATCTGGCCATCCCCGACATCTCGCGGCGCCGCCTCGGCCAGGATGTGGGCATGAGCAGTACCGCGCCGCGCGAGCCGGATGCGTCCGAGCCGCCGACGCGCGGCCTCGTCGTGATCGGGCCGGGGACGAGCTTCGGCGTCGAGCTGGTGCGCCGGTACGGGCGGGAGGGCTTCGCGCTCGGGGTCGTCTCCCGCTCCGCCGACACCCTCAACCGGGTGCGCGACGCGCTGGCGGAGGAGGGGCTTATGGTGGCCGGCGCGGTCGCGGACGTCACCGACTCCACCGCGCTCGCCGGCGCGGTCGAGCGGGTGTCCGCCGAGATCGGCGGGCTCACCGTGCTCGTCTACAACGCCAAGCTCAGCATCCGCGGGGCCGCGCTCACGGTGGCGGCCGAGACGGTGAACCAGACGCTGGCGGTGAACGTCACCGGGGCGCTTGCCGCCGTGCAGGTGGCCGCCGGGCTGCTCGACGACCGGGTGGCAGCGACGATCCTGCTCACCACGGCGAGCCCGCGCACCGAACCGGTGGCCGGCCGCTTCGCTCTGGCCGTCGGCAAGGCGGGGCTGACCGCGCTCGCCGAGGCGCTGCGCCCGACGCTGGCCGCCCGCGGGATCCGGCTGCGCACGGTCGTCCTCGACGGGCGGGTGAGCCCGACGGGCCCGCTTCGTCCCGCCGAGGTCGCGGACCACTTCTGGCAGGCGTTCGCGGCGCCGCGCGGCGACGTGTTCCGCCTGGCACCGGTCAGACGGGACACCGCGGTGGCGCAGCTCCCGCTGGAGGTGTGAGCTGTGGGTACCGGACCGTACCGGACCAGCGCTGAAGGCGCCTGTTCCGGCTCGCTTCGGGTGAAGGTCGGTAATCCGACAAGCCTGATCCGGGAATGATCGGACCCGCGGGCCTGCCGGACGCGCGTAACGTGCGACGATCCGGCAGAGCTTGGTGCATGACAGCCGCCAGGCGGAAGACCACACAGCGACGGCGTGCTCCGGCGCGGTACTGGCAGGAGATGGTCCGGTGAACGACGGACGCGACGGTGACGGGCAGGCGGCGGACAGCACGCACGTGATGCCCGCCGACGGTAAGGGGACGCGGTCGGCGGGCGCGGCGCCGGCGGCGGGGCAGCGCGCTGCCCGACCGGGGGCGCCGTCCGGGCCGCCGCCGCCCGCCGAGTCGTTCCGGCCGTCGGGCCCGCCTCCGCCGGCCGACTCGTTCCGGCCGGTACGCCCGATGGACGCCGCCGCCTCCGGACCCCACGCCCGGCCCGTTCCCGCCGCCGGACCCACCGCCGCCGCCGGACCCACCGCTGCCACCGGTCGAGACGCCGACTCCCGATCGGGCGCCAGCTCGCGGCCGGGCGCTGACCCGCGATCGGGCGTCGGCTCCCGGCCGGGGGGCGATCAGCCCGCCGCCGCGCCGACGACGAGCACGGCGGCCGTGCGCCGTCGAGGTGAGGCCGGGCCCGGTTGGTCCGACCCGGAGGACGCCGCCGACGGCACGATGATCATCGGTCGGAGCGGCATCGCGGCCGCCGGCCAGCCGCAGCCGGGTTCGACCCGACCTGAGGATCCCCAGTCCGGGTACCCACAGACCGGGCATCAGCACTCCGGGCATCAGCAGTCCGGGTACGCGCAGTCCGGGCATCAGCAGTCCGGGTACGCGCAGCCCGGCTATGCCCAGACCGCCTATGACCAGTCCGGCTACGGACAGCAGCTTGCCCATGACCCGGGCTCCGGGGCGGCGATCGGCCAGGACGGGCCAGCCGGCGCCGGCGGGGCCTCCCGAGACGGGTTCGGCGCCGGCGGGCCGCCGGCCGGTGCCACCGCGGCCGCCGCGAAGCCGCCACGGCGGCGTCGGCGAGGTCGGCTGCTGGCGATCGTGCTGGTCGCGCTGGTCGTGTTGTTCGTCGTGGGCGACCGGGTCGGCGTGGTGATCGCCAAGGGGCAGATGCGCAAGCAGGTCGAGGCGTCCGTCGCCGAGAACCTCAAGCCCGGCGACCCGGTGCCGAAGGTGACGAGCGTGAGCATCGGCGGGTTCCCCTTCCTCACCCAGGTGCTGTTCGGCAAGTTCACCGACATCGGCGTCGGGATCGACGGCATCCCCACCCCCGGGCCGAAGATCTCCTCGGTGAAGGCGCATCTCAAGGGCGTGCACGTGCCGCTCGGGGACGCCCTCACCGACAACGTGGGGAAGGTCCCCGTCGACGACGTGCGGGCCACCGTCGGCATCACCTACGCCGACCTGAACGCCTTCCTCGCGAAGCAGGCGGTCAACTTCCAGGTCAAGCCGGTGGACGGCGGGAAGAAGGTCGAGCTGAGCGGCACCACCGACGCCCTCTTCGGGCTGGGTAGCACGCAGATCGGCGGTATCACCACGTTCGAGGTCAACGACAACCAGCTCACCCTGGTGCCGTCCGAGCTGTCGATCAAGGGCGGCCTGAACTTCAGCATCCCCTTCCAGTTCAAGGTCCCGATCCCGATCCCGGTGTCCGGGCTGCCGTTCCACCTGCGGATAGTCAAGGCGTCGACGAACGCCACCGGGCTGTCGCTCACCGCGACGGCCAAGGACGTCGTTCTTCCGGCATCCTGACCGGCCTGCCGATGACCATGCCCGCCCGGAACCCGATCTTCCCCGGGCGGGCATGATTCCGGCCACATTCCCGGTGCCGTCCCGGGCGGCGTCACCGGCCCGAGTGCGCGGGCGCCCGCCGCGTGGGCGCCGCCGCGGGCGTGGACCCGGTCCGTCCGCGGCCGTCCGGCTGCCCGCCCAGGCCGGGTGGGCGCGGGCCGGCCTGCCGCCGTCGCAGGGCACGCACCCAGGTATTTTCTGGACGCGAAGCGAGTGGCTGCGGTCGCGGTGGGGCCGTCATGTGAACCGGTTGTGCGCGGACGGTCAGGTGCTGGGAGCCGTCCGGGTCCCCCCTCGGTCGGATCGGCGACAGATACCACTCCC
The DNA here is from genome assembly GCF_001414035.1 of Frankia sp. ACN1ag. Lineage (NCBI taxonomy): Bacteria > Bacillati > Actinomycetota > Actinomycetes > Frankiales > Frankiaceae > Frankia > Frankia sp. ACN1ag. The sequence continues at coordinate 141,940 of NZ_LJPA01000007.1, forward strand.
GAGGACCACCAGCCGGCATTCTCATAGGGTGCCGCACGGGAGTCGCGCGTCGTCACTGTCGCCCCCGTGGCACGGTCGCCGCGGTGGCGGCCCGACTGGGCCGACGGCGGAGAAGGTCCGTGCAGGACAGCCGGCATATCGAAGGATCAAGAGGCGGCAGGAAACCGAGAGATGTCCAGAGGTCGAATGCGACGGCGGGAACGCCGTTCGGCTGGCCGGTCAACCGTCACCCGGGGTGGATCAAGGTCATCCCTCGACGCTACGATCGGACTTCCGGCATGATCGGTCAGCCCGCGTGACCGCTCGGCGTGGCATCACCGGTCACCCCGGTGGCGCCGCTCGAAGCGGTGGCATCGCTCGGCTTGGTGACACGACCTGGCGTAGTTACAAGGTGGAGTTCGGCGGGACAACCCGGCCAGCGTCCCGTCGCGAAGGGGGAAACACGTGCAGACGACCTTCCTGAGAGTCGTCACCGAGGCCGGTGCGGCCACCGTGCCCGCCGAGGCCCAGTTCATCATCGGCCGTGCCCGGACCGCCGACTACGTCATCGCCGACAGCCGGGTCTCTCGCCGTCACCTCCTCCTCGAACAGGCCGGCAGCGGTTGGGTCGTCCGCGACATCAGCTCCAACGGCACCTGGATCGACGGGCAGCGGATGCCCGAGTCCGTCCCGGTACACGACGAGGTGCGGCTGCGGCTGGGGACCCCCACGGGCCCCGAGGTCGTCGTCCACCCCGAGTTCCCGCAGGGTCGCGGCCCGGTCGACGAGCCGGCCTACGACCCCGGCTACGACATGCAGACGATGCTGCCCAACGCCGCCGGCTACAGTCCGCCGCGGCCCACCTCGGGGCGGGGCAGCCGGGGCCACCAGGGGCCGACGAGCCCGGCGCAGCGCGGGCGTGACTACGACGACTACGACGACCGCCGCCGCGACGAGCGCGCCGGCGGCTCCACCAGCCTCGAGCAGGAGCACGAGCGGCGCACCACCTACCGCCTGCGCCAGGGCACGATGTCGATCGGCCGTGCTCGGGACAACGACATCGTCATCACCGACCTGCTCGCCTCCCGCCGGCACGCCGAGCTCTACATCGGCCGGTCGGGCCTGCAGATCGCCGACCTCGACTCGGCGAACGGCGTGTTCGTCAACGGCCGCCGGATCAACCGGACAGAGGTCGGCCAGGGCGACGTCATCGCCGTCGGTCACCACGTCTTCCAGCTCGAGGGCGACCAGCTCGTCGAGTACATCGACTCCGGCGACGTCAGCTTCGAGGCCGACGCCCTGAACGTCTGGGCCGGCCAGAAGCAGCTCATGCACGACATGACGTTCAAGCTGCCCGGTCGGGCGCTGCTCGGCGTCGTCGGGCCCTCGGGCGCCGGCAAGTCGACCCTGCTCAACGCCCTGACCGGGTTCCGGCCCGCGGACAAGGGGACCGTCCGCTACGCCGGCCGTGATCTGTACTCCGAGTACGACGAGCTGCGGCGCCGCATCGGCTACGTGCCGCAGGAGGACCTGCTGCACACCTCGCTCACCGTCCGCAAGGCCCTGGAGTACGGCGCCGAGCTGCGCTTCCCGCCGGACGTCACGAAGGTGGAGCGGCGCACCCGCGTCGACGAGGTCCTCGCCGAGCTCGGCCTCACCCAGCACGCGAACACCCAGGTGTCGCGGCTGTCCGGTGGCCAGCGCAAGCGGACGTCGGTGGCGCTGGAGCTGCTGACCCGGCCGACCCTGCTGTACTTGGACGAGCCGACCTCCGGTCTCGATCCGGGCATGGACAAGAACGTCATGGAGTCGCTGCGCAGCCTGGCGGACGACGGCCGGACGGTCATCGTGGTCACCCACAGCGTCGCCCAGCTCGACCTGTGCGACTACATCCTGGTCCTGGCTCCGGGTGGGTACGTCGCCTACTTCGGGCCGCCCCAGGACGCGCTGTCCTTCTTCGGTAAGCGCGACTACCCGGACGTCTTCCTCACCCTGGAGGCGACGCCGGGCGCCGAGTCGGCGGCTCGTTTCCGTAACTCGCGGTACTACGTTCCAGCGTCGATCACCGCCCCGTCGGCGCGGCCGGCGCCCGAGGAACTGCCCTCGCTGCGCCAGCAGTCGGTGGCTTCCCAGCTCGTCACGCTGAGTCGTCGAACCTTGGCCGTCGTGGCGTCGGACAAGTCCTACCTGCGGTTGATCATCGCGTTCCCGTTCCTGCTGGGGCTGATACCCAGAGCCATCGGCGGGAACTTCGAGCTGACCGCCGAGCAGGCCAAACAGTTCTCGCCGAACTCCGACGGCCCGACGATTCTGCTGATCATGGTGCTCTGTGCCTGTTTCATGGGCATGGCGAACTCGGTTCGCGAGATCGTCAAGGAACGGGCGATCTATCGCCGGGAGAGAGCCATCGGCCTGTCCCGTACGGCGTACATCGGGTCGAAGGTCCTCGTCCTGATCCTGATCACGGTGGCGCAGTCGATCCCGTTCACGTTGATCGGGCTGGCCGGGCGAACACCCAAGGCGGGGCTCATCCTCGGCAACTCGCTGCTGGAGATGCTCATCGCAGTGATCGTGGTGTCGCTGGCCTCGGCGATGCTCGGTCTGGTGATCTCGGCGCTGGTCGACAACGCCGACAAGACGATGCCCCTGCTCGTCCTGATCACGATGGCCCAGTTGATCTTCAGTGGTGGCATCGTGCCGGTCAAGGGCACCGCCGGTCTGGAGCAGGTCGCCTACATCGCGCCGGCGCGCTGGGGGTTCGCGTCGATGTCGTCGATCGCCGACATGAACCGCATCACCCTCGCCGGAGTGCTGCGCCCGGACGGCTCCAAGAAGCTGATCAATCCGAAGGCCGTCGTCGACCCGTTCTACGACCACACCGCGTCGGCCTACCTCACCGACATCATCGCCGGCGCCGCGATCGGCATCCTCTTCATCATCATCGTCTCGATGCTGATCCGCCGCATGGACCCCAAGACCGTCAAGCGCGCCCCCGCCACCCCCGTCAGCGGCCCCCCGCGCTAGCCCGTCGCCGCCGCGGTGCCGCGCCCCGCCCCGCCCCGCCTCCCTGGGGCGGTGTGCATGGGAGCGGCGCCACCTGTCTCTTCTGTAGGGATAAATCGGGTGCCGAACCCTACAGAAGAACCATGGAGGCGCTCTCCCACGCATCCGCCGCCGACGCCCCCTCCGCGGCCGGTCCGGAGCCGCTCGCGCCCGGGTGGCTCGCGCCCTAGGCGGTGCCGCCGCGGCGGGCGGCGTCGCGCAGCGCGGCGGTGACGGTCGCCGTCAAGCGCCGCGACCCGACGGTCACATCCCGCCAGGTGAACCGTAGGACCTCCCAGCCAAGCCGCACCAGCTCGTTCTGGCGAGAACGGTCGCGATGCAGGGCCTCCGGCTCACCATGGGGACCGACGCCATCAGCCTCGATCGCCAGCCGGGCTGACGGCCAAGCGAAGTCGAGCCGGGCGACGAGACGGCGAGTCATCGGGTCGTGGACCGGCCACTGCAGTTCCTCGGGCAGCAGCCCGGCATCGCCGAGCAGAAGCCGCAGGCGTGTCTCGAGCGGAGATTCCGCCCGCCCGTCGATCAGCGTCCACCAGTGCCGGGCGCGGCCACCATGTCGGCGAGCCTCCACCCGGCCTCGTAGGCCGAGCAGGTCGCCCTCGGTCATCAGTCGCCCTTGCAGCATGGCGTCGAGCACGCAGACGAACACCTCCCGCTCGCACAGAAGCGCGAGATCCTCGAGCGTCCGAGGGACCGAGCTGACACGCAGACCAGCGAGATCGACGGCCTCCGAGTCGCCCAGTGTCATCCGGTGCCGGCGGTAACCGCGCCGCTGGCGGTACCCGTCGGCACCGGGCAGGGCGACGTCCACCGGTTCCTCCGGCCGGCGCAGGAGGAGCCCGGGCAGACCGTGTAGTCGGGCGGCGGTCAGCCCGCAGATCGTGCCGCCGCCGACGGCGACAAGCGCCCGCGCGTGGGCTCGTAGTTCGTCGCGGACGGGTGGGACGACCAGGGCTCCGCGGATCGGTGACGTCCAACCGTGCTGACTTCGTCGCAGCGCGATCGCGCCATGCGACATGCCGAGCTGGCGAGCCTGCTCCCGAGTGACGACATCATCCTGCCGCCGGGCGAGTTCGACAACCTTCTCGTACTTCTCGTACGCCTGAACCATCTCTCGAGTCTCGACCCGGATTACCCGACCGCGATGGTCTGAAACGGCCGGTGTGGACAACCGATGGCCGGTGTGGACAACTTCGGTGTCCGGCCGGCCTGTCTCGCCCCTGGGGTGCTTTCGGCGGTGGCTTGTGTCGAATGGAGTCCGGTGGCGAGGTCGACGATCTGGCCTCGCCGGGGCGGGTGCGGTTCGCTCTCGACGGCAGCCGGCGCTTCGAGGACGCCGTGGTTCTTCGCTGGCCGCGCCCCACCTGGCAGTCACCTGATGGGACGGTGCGCGGCCACTCGCCGGTCGCGTCCTGACGCCGGGCCTGACGCCGGGCCTGACGCCGGGCCTGACGCCGGCCGGCAGGCCCGCGCCCAGGCCCCTGCCGCCGACTACGCCGGCGCGACCTTGCCGTCCGGCAAGTGGGACTGGGTCAGGCCGGCGTCGGTCAGCCGGCGTTCCAGCGGGCGTGGCCGTTGAAGCCGCCGAGGGTGGTGAGCTGGCGGTCGCCGGCGGTGGGGTCGTTCGGGTTGAGGATGAAGAGCTGGCGGGCGTTGGGGTTGGTGGGGTCGCGCTGGCCGGAGAAGACGATGCGGCCGTCGGGGCCGAAGGCGGGGTCCTGGTCGTCGCCGCGCGCGTGGGTGAGCTGGCGGACGTCGGAGCCGTCCGAGTTCATCTCGAAGATCTCCAGGTCGCCGTTCTGCCGCCGGGTGAACGCGATCTTGTCGCTGTCCGGTGACCAGACCGGGTCGGAGTCCGTGGTGAGCGTGTCGTTGATGACCGGCGTCGCCTCGGCGTTGGGCTGCACCGGGATCACCACGATGAACCCGCGGTCGCCACCGGTCTTGTTGGACCAGTAGGCGATCCGCTCGCTGTCCGGCGACCAGGCCGGGTCGGTCGCCTGCGGCTTCGCGTTGAGTCGTTGGACGCTCGAGCCATCCAACTTGACCACGTACAGGCCGAGGTTCGGCGCGCCGGTCCCGTCGGTGCTCGAGCGGACGACCAGGAAGTTGCTGTCCGGGGAGAGGGACGGCCGGGCGTCGTTGGCGATCGTCAGCTTCGCTGCCGGGCCGGAGGTGAACAGTTGCACGGGCTTGCCGGTGCCGTCGGCGGCGATCGCCTGCAGCGTGTTCGGGCTGCCCTTCTTGAAGAAGACGACCGTCTTCCGGTCACCGGAGATCGCCGGCAGCATGTCGTTGTCCGGGCCGGTGAGCAGCGGCTTGTCGTTCTGGAGGCCGCCGTCGCCGGTGACGTCGCCCCGGAACAGGTCGTAGTTGCCGTTGCGGTTGGAGGCGTAGACGAGGGTGTCGCGGCTCAGCGGCTCGGCCGAGCGGGGCAGCGTGAACGCCGCGGGCTGCGCCGGCGCTGTCGTGCCGGTAGCCGGCTTCACCTGGGCGCCGGAGTCGTTGGCTTTGTCGTCGCCGCCGGAGCTCAGGGCGAGGATGCCGGCAAGGATCGCGCCGACCACGACCACGCCGCCGCCGACGAGCAGCGGCACGCGGTTCCCACGGCTGCGGGCGCCCGCACCGGGCGGCGCACCAGGACCGCCGCTCCCGCCGATCCCGCCACTCCCACCGGGCCCACCCGGCCAGGAGGGGCCACCCGGCTCGGCGCCGACCCGGGTGGGGGACTGGCCGGCGACGGTCCCGTCGCCCGCCGGCCGCGGCTGCGCCGGAGCGCCGAGGCCGGTCGGCAGCCGGGTCGGGGCGTCGGGGTCGGCGGTGTACCCGGCGGCACCCGCCCCCGCTCCCGCCGTCCCTGCCCTCGCCGCCGCGGCGGCTACCCCGCGCCCGCCGACGTCCGCCGCCGGTCCGGTGCCCACCGCGCCTGCGGTCGGGTTTCCCGTGCCCGGGCCGGTGGCGCCGGGGGCGGGCAGGTTCCAGCCCTGCAGGACGTTGGTGACGTCCTGCGGGTCGACCGCGGCGGCGGCGTCCGGTCCGGTGCCGGCGGGGTCGCCGAGCAGGCGCAGCATGAGCTGCTGCGCGCTCGGCCGGGTGGTCGGGTCCTTGCGCATGGCGAGCCAGACGATCGGGCGCAGGGCCGGGTCGACGTCGTCGAGGCGCGGCTCCTCGTGCAGCGCCCGGTAGAGCAGCACCTGGGCGGAGGCGTCGCCGAACGGGTAGTGCCCGGTGGCGGCGAAGGCGACCAGGCCGCCCCACGCCCAGATGTCCACCGCGGAGGTGATCGGCTGGCTCTCGATCTGCTCGGGGGACATGAACGCGGGCGTGCCGAGCTGCTGCAGGTCGCCGGTCAGGCCGCTGCCGGCGTCCACGGCCCGGGCGATCCCGAAGTCGATCACCCGGGGGCCGAAGGGGGAGAGGATGACGTTGGCCGGCTTGAGGTCGCGGTGCACGATCCCGGCGCTGTGGATGGCGGTCAGCGCCGCGGCGACGCCGACCGCGAGCTGCTCCAGGTTGGCGTCGGCGAGCGGGCCGTTGCGCTGGACGTAGCGCGCCAGCGTCTCGCCCTCGATGAACTCGGTGACGAGGTAGGGCCATTCGGCGTCGGGGTCGGCGTCGAGGACCTCGGCGGTGCAGACCCGGGCGACGCGCCGGGCCGTCTCCGCCTCCAGCCGGAACCGGGCCCGGAACTCGGGGTTGCCGACCGCCTCCGTCCGGATCACCTTGATCGCGACGAGCCGGCCCTTCTCCGAGCGTCCCAGGTAGACCATGCCCATGCCGCCCTGGCCGAGCTTGCCCAGCAGCGTGTACGAGCCGAGCTCGCGGGGGTCGTCCGGGCCGAGCGGAACGGCGCGCGCCGCCACATCAGCATCCGATGACGCCATCGACCTGTACCCCTGCCTGCCGCGTGTCGACCGCGGTCCGGGCGGGGCGACGCGCTGGGCGCGGGCCCGCCGGTGTCGCGCACCGACCCTTGATCGATCATGGTGTCCCCGACCCGCCGGCACGGCGGATCACGTGGGAAAATCTTAGGTGAGTGTCCCCTGTTGCAGGACTGTCGGGGCTCCGACTCCCCTTACGGACTGGTTGTCAGCGGATTGACAGGGTTCGCACCGGTCTCGGACGGCTCTCCGCGCCCCGGATGTGTCACTGTCGTGGCAACGAGATCTTGACGCGAGGGCGAGATCTGGACATGAGGGAAAGGCACCGTATGGCGAGGACGGCCGGCCGCGTCGCCCGGGTTACCGGCGCGCTGGGCTGCGCGGCGGCGCTGCTGGCCCTGGCCGCCTGCTCGGACGGCGACCACCGCGGCGACGGCGGGGCCGCCCGCTCGGCCACGCCGACCGGCGGCCCCGGGGCGACGGCGGCGCCGGTGTGGGGATTCGCCAGCGTCACCGCGACCGGCAGCTCAGGGAGCGCTCCCACGGCGATCCCGGCGGCGCAGAGTGCGGGGAGCTGGCGCACCGCCGGCGGGTCGAGCAGCGCTGCCGCGCAGGTCACGGTCGTGCGGCGGCAGCCGGGCGGCTACCGTGTCACCTTCCCCGGCATCGCCGTGGCCGCCGGGCGCGGCGCCGCGATCGTGACCGCGCTGGACCCGGCCGCGGCCGTTGTCGAGACCACCGCGCCGGTCGTCTCCTGCCACGTCGTGGGCTGGGGCGCCGCTGGCCGGGACGAGCAGGTCGACCTGACCTGCCGCGACGCCGCGGGGGCGCCGGTCGATTCCGCCTTCAGCGCGCTGTTCACCCAGGTGCCGGACACCGCGTCCCTGACCTCGACCCCGCCCGCGTCCCCGGGCACCCTGTCCCCGGTCACCGCGTCCCCGGTCACCGCGTCCCCGTCGCCGTCGTCGGGCGGGGCGTACGCCTACCTCCGGTCCGACGCCGCGTCGGCCGCCACCTCCCGCCCGACGAACGCCTACAGCGTCAGCGGGCCGGGCACGATCGAGGTCCACCGGGTCGGCGCCGGGCACTACACGATCGACCTGACCGGGCCTGCGTTCGCGAAGAACGGCAACAACCTCCAGGTCAACGCGATTGGCGATGGTCCCGTCGGGTGCAACGCCCTTGGCCGGGTGGTGAAGAAGGACCGCCAGTCGGTGTTCGTCGGCTGCGCGCGTGGGTCGGTCTGGACGGACAGCCCGTTCGTGCTGCTCTACACCAGCGGCCACGCGCTCATCCCGACCGGCGCGGCCAGCTTCGGCCACGCGTTCACCGGTGTCCTCCGCCCGGGCGGGCCGATCCAACAGGTCCCGCCGGGCCCGCCGGTGAACGCCTGGGCCTGGTACTCGGCGAACAGCACCGGGGCCACGAACCAGATCAGTCGGGTCGGGGTCGGCCGCTACCGGGTGATCTTCCCCGGAGTCTCGCGGACCCCGCATGCGCTTCAGGTGACCCCCTACGGCGAGCCCACCGCTCGCTGCGCTGCGAACGAACTCCCGGTCGCCGCCGGCGCGCCCACGGCCGTCACGGTGGCCGTGCGCTGCGTCGACGCCGCCGGGCGCCCCGCCGACAGCTACGCCAGTGTCGCCTACGTCAGCGCCCCCGGCCCCACGACTCCCTGACCACCCTGCTCAAACCGCGAAGCCCAGGCCGAAGCCGCAGCGGCCGTCCGCCCTGCCTGTCCAGAGGGATAAACCCGACACGAAAGCCTCCGGATGAGCCGGACAAGGCGGAGCACGATGACGATCCCGGGCGGCGATGTCCCCGGGCGGCGATGTTCCCGGGCGGCGATGTTCCCGGGCGGCGATGTTCCCGGGCGGCGGTGGCCCCCGATCTCCCCGGTGTCCCCGGGGACACCGCGGTGGTCGGCGCCCCCGGGACCCCCCGAGTCGGGACCGGGCCGCCGCCGGCGGGCCAGTGACGCCCCCGAACGTCGGGCGCCGCCGTGAGCGACCCGGTCTGGTCCGATCAAACCGCCACGTGACCGTGCAGACCCCGTATCTCGGCGGCTTTCGGAGAAATGACCCCGATGCGAGGTCAGGCGATGTGCAGGCCGGAGATCGCCCGGGCGATGACGAGCCGCTGGATCTCCGACGTGCCCTCGAAGATCGTGTAGATCTTGGAGTCGCGGAACATCCGCTCGACGGGATGGTCGCGGCTGTAGCCGGCGCCACCGAGGATCTGCACCGCCTTCTCCGTCGCCCACACCGCGACCTCGCTGGCCTTCAGCTTGCTCATCGAGCCCTCGCCGGCCTCGAACGGCCGGCCGCTGTGGCCCATCCAGGCGGCCCGCCAGATGAGCAGCCGGGCCGCGTCGATCTCCATCCGCATGTCGGCGAGCGCGAAGGCGATCGCCTGGTTGGTGATGATCGGCCGGCCGAACTGCTCACGCCCGCGGGCATAGTCCAGGGCGTACTCGTACGCGGCGCGCGCGATGCCGATGGCCTGGGCGCCGACGATCGGCCGGGTGACCTCGAAGGTCGCCAGCGCCGCCTGGCCGGAGGCGCGCCGGCCGGCACGGGCGGCGGCGAGGCGCTCGTCGAGCCGCTCCCGGCCGCCGAGCAGGCAGCGCCCCGGGACGCGCACGTCGTCGAGGAACACGTCCGCGGTATGCGAGGCCCGCAGGCCCAGTTTGCGGATCTTGCGGGACGCGGTGAGCCCGGGCGTGCCCGGCGGGACGACGAACGCCGCCTGGCCGCGCGAGCCCAGCTCCGGGTCCACCGAGGCGACGACGACGTGGACGGCGGCGATGCCGCCGTTGGTGATCCACGCCTTCTGGCCGCTCAGGATCCATTCGTCGGTGGCGGGGTCGTGGCGGGCCCGCACCCGCATGGCCGACACGTCCGAGCCGGCGCCCGGCTCCGAGACGCAGAACGCCGCCACCTTCGGGTCGCTCGCGTCGCCGAAGCACTGCGGCGCCCACTCGCCGATCTGCTCCGGGGTGCCGGCGGAGACGATGCCGGCGACACCGAGTGTCGTGCCCATGATCGACATGCCGATCCCGGCGTCGCCCCAGAACAGCTCCTCGGACAGCAGCGGCAGCGACAGACCGGTGGGATCCGCCCACAGCGTGGCCAGGGCGTCGAAGTCGTACAGACCGATCTTCGCCGCCTCCTGGATGATCGGCCACGGCGTCTGCTCGCGCTCGTCCCAGTCCGACGCCGCGGGGCGGACCACGTCGGCGGCGAAGCCGTGCACCCAGGAACGCAGCTCCCGCTGCTCGTCGCTCAGGTCGAGCCCGAACCCCCCGCTCATCGGCGCCGCGTCAGGTGCGCTCGTCGGAGCCGGCGACGTCGAGGACGTCGTCGACCCGCCGCCGCGGGGTCGGGTCGAGCGGCTCGGTACCCGATGCCAGGTAGCCGGCTCGCAGGATCATCTGGACGTGCCCCAGCCCGCCGGTGGCCGCGCGGAACTGCTCGCGCATGCCCTCGACGTCGATCGCCTGCGACATGGGCGACGTCGCGAGGTTGAGCGCCGTCGCGGTGAGCAGCACCCGCTGCATCGCCTCGCCGGCCCGCAGCCGGTCGGCGGTGGTGTCCGCCTCGGTGCCGATCAGCAGGATGCCGGGACGCTCCACGTCGTGCTCCTGCAGCAGCGTGCCGGCCTGGCCGACCACGTCGAGGTCACGCATCGGGAACTCGGACTGGCGAGGCGCGTCGGAGTGGACGACCGCGCTGCGGGGAATGCCGTCGGCGGCCGGCGCCGTCCGGCTCCACGACGCCAGCTCCTTGCGGTAGTCGTCGTTGTGCACCTCGATCCAGTCCGCCCGCGAGAGCAGGACGCTGACCTGGACCCGCAGGTCCGGATCGGTCGGCGCGGTGAGCCAGGCGCCGTGCGCCTCGGCCGCCTCGCGCAGCCGGGCGACGGCCTCGTCGGACAACGGGCGCTCGGCGAAGGGGCGGCGGTCGGTGTGCCGGCGGGGGATGGCCTCGACGAGGGCCCGCTCGGTGTCGTCCGCTGGCCGCTGCCCGACGACCGTGACGGTGGCCAGGGGCTTCGAGCGGAAGTCGTCGCCGTCCGGTAGGAGCTCGACGGCCGGTTCCAGGCCGCGGACCCGCAGCGCCAGCAGGGCGTTGCACAGCGCCGCGCCACAGCTCAGCAGGAGCTGCCGCCCCTCGGGGTCGGCGATGTCGAGCTGGCGGGAGCTGTCGGCGAGGAGGGTGAGCCCGTCCGCTTCGAGCCGCCACAGCCAGGGCTGGGTGTTGTGGATGGAGGGCGCCGCAGCGGCCGCCGCGACCACCTCTCGGGCCAGGCCGGGCGACAACGGCAGCGATGCGGACCGCTCTGCATCGGTGGGCATGTCAGCCTCCCTTCTCCTCAAGTATCTACCCCCAGCCTGAGGGACGGTCGCGTTCGGGGCATGCGCCGACCGGAACCCACGGGTCGGGACCGACGGCCGGGCCGAGGGAGTCGAGTGGCACGTGTCCCGCACCTCACCTGCACTGCTGGTACCGACAGAAAGCCGACGAATCGTTCCCCCAGGTGGCAGCGGGTGGCCACCGGCCGGCAGCGCCGGAGTGGGCGCGGGGGAGCACGGGTAGTTCCTGTGCATGGTTGGAACTGACCCTGAGGCGGTGGTCGCCGAGCTGCTCGCCCGCCACGGGCGGACGTACGCCGACGAGATCGGCGCCGACGTGCCGGCCGACACCGCCGAGGCGATGTTCCGGCTGACCGTCTTCGCCCTGCTCGCCAGCGCCCGCATCCGGACCGCGGCGGCGGTCCAGGCCACCTGCGCGCTCATGGACGCGGGCTGGACCGATGCCGCGTCGATGGCCGAGGCGACCCGGGAGGAACGCACGGGGGTCCTGCACCGCAACGGCTACGCCCGCTACGACGAGAGCGCCTCCCGTCAGCTCGGGGACGCCAGCGGCTACCTGTCGGACACCTACGACGGCGACATCCGGCACCTGCGCGAGGCCGCGGACCACTCCCCGGACCGCGAGCGCGCGCTGCTACAGAAGATCAAGGGCATCGGCCCGGTGGGGGCCGACATCTTCCTGAGCGAGGCCCAGGCCGGCTGGGACGAGCTCGTCCCCTACCTCGACGAACGGGTGCGCCGCACCGCCGGCGAGCTCGGGCTGCCGACCAGCCCGCAGCTGTTCCTGGACCTGGCCGACCGCGGCGACCTGCCCCGGCTGGTCGCCGCGCTGGTCCGGGTGCGGCAGGAGCGCGACATCGGCGACCTGCGCGAGTCGGCCTCCGACCACTCCTGACCCCCGTTTGGCGCAGCCCAGACGGATGGGTGGCGGGACGTCCGGGGCCGACGTCCGTAACCTGGAACACGCGTCGGCGCGGCGTTGCAGCCACCGTGGCCCGGGTACGGTTTCGGGACGCTGTCGCCGTCGTGGTCGTCTGCCCGCCCGATCCGCCCGATCCGCCCGGTCGTGTTCGAGTGGGCTCCGCGGCGGGCCGGGAAGGTTCGCGGGGAAGGTGCTGTTACCTTCCTGGATCACCGGTCCGCGCCCGGCAGGTAGCCAGGTCGGGCCGCGGTCAGCGGTCGGCCGACCGGCGGTCGCCGTCCGCGGCGGCGTGGCCGGATCGGCTGCCGGGGCGGTCCCCGCACCGGGCGTCGAGCCTCGCCGGGACGCCGCGGGCAGGTCGGCGCAGCGGTGTGCCGCCGCGGGCCGACCCGCCGGCGGGGCCCCCGAGCCGACCAGCCATCGAACCCGATTCCGACCGGGAGGAGCGCCGGTGCAGACCATGCAGGATGTCGAGCGCGCCCGCGAACAGGCATACCTGGACACGCTGTACACCCGCCTGGACGAGGTCCGGGAGATCACCCGGGAGCAGCTACGCGGGGTGCTGCTCGACGTCGGCACCGGCACCCCGCAGTCGATCGTCGAGCGGGACGTGTTCGCCGCGGCGCACGCCGACCGGCTCGCCCGCCTCGACGCCGCCGAGGGCCGGCTCTGCTTCGGCGCGATGGACCACGACGACGGCCGGCGCACCTACATCGGGCGCATCGGCCTGTCCGACAGCGAGCAGGAGCCCATCCTCGTCGACTGGCGCGCCCCCGTCGCCACGGCCTTCTACCGGGCGACCCTCGCCGACCCGCAGGGCCTCGTCCGCCGCCGGCACCTGCGCACCCGGGGGCGGGAGGTCACCGGGATCGCGGACGACCCGTTGGGGCCGCTCGGGGCGGCGCCGGACGGCGCGGTGGCGCCGTCCGGCGACTCGATGCTGCTGGAGACTCTCGCGGCGCCGCGCACCGGGCGCATGCACGACATCATCGCGACCCTGCAGGCCGAGCAGGACCGCATCATCCGCGCCCGGGCGAACGGCATCCTCGTCGTCGACGGTGGTCCGGGGACCGGCAAGACGGCGGTGGCGCTGCACCGCGCGGCCTACCTGCTCTACAACGACCGGGCCCGACTCGACCAGTCCGGCGTGCTGATCGTCGGGCCGAGCCCGGTGTTCCTGCGGTACATCGACCAGGTGCTGCCGTCCCTCGGCGAGACCGGCGTGGTCTTCGCGACCCCCGGGCGGCTGTTTCCCGGGGTCGACGCCACCGCCGACGAACCGGTCGAGGTCGCCACTCTCAAGGGCGACCCGCGGATGGCCGAGGTCGTCGCCGGGGCGGTGCGGGACCGCCAGCGCCTGCCCCGGCAGGAGCTGGTGATCAACTATGACGACCACGTGCTGCGGCTCGGCCAGGAGACCGTCGCCCGTGCCCGCACCCGGGCCCGCCGCAGCCGCCGTCCGCACAACTCGGCCCGGCGGGTCTTCCTGCGCGAGCTGCTGGCCGAGCTCACCACGCAGGTGGTCCGTCAGATCCGCGGCGGCCTGCTCGACGCCGACGAGCGCGGGCAGATCACCCGCGACCTGTGGGCGGAGGAGGAGATCCGGGCGGTCCTCGACGGGCTGTGGCCGCTGCTGACGCCGCAGCAGCTCATCGGCGACCTGTTCAGCGACTCGGCCGCGCTGGCCCGGGCGGCGGGCAACCGCCTCACGCCGGGCGAGCGTGCCCTGCTGCAGGATCTGCCCCCGGCCGTCGATCTGGCCCGACCCGGCCGGGCGCTGTCCGGTGCCGACGCGCCGCGGATGATCCGGTCCGGCGGGGTCGCCGGCCCGCGGGCGGCGGACGAGGACGATGCCGACGACCTGTTCGCCGCGGCGAACCTGCTCCCGACCGCCGCCGGCGCCGGCCCGAACGGCGCCCCTCCGGACGATCGTGGCCGGGCGGGCGATCGGGCGGGCGATCGGGCGGGCGTGGATCCCGCCGGTCACGCGGGCCGGATTCCGGCCCCACGGACCGGTGACCCGACCGTCGGCGCCGACCTGGCGGCCGCTCGGCGGGGCGCCGGCGGGGAGCGCCGCTGGACGCCGGCGGACGTGCCGCTGCTCGACGAGGCGGCCGAACTGCTCGGTGACCCCGAGGAGGAGGCGGGCCTCGAGGCCGCCCGGCGCGCCGAGCGGGAACGGGCGGAGGAACGCGAGTACGCCCGCGGCGTGGTCGACATGCTGGGCCTGGACGGGCAGGTCGACGCGGCGGCGCTCGCCGACCGCTGGTCCGGTCCGCGGGTGCGGCGCAGCGCCGCCGAGCACGCCCGCGCCGACCGTGGCTGGGCGTTCGGCCATCTGATCGTCGACGAGGCCCAGGAGGTCTCCCCGATGCTGTGGCGGCTGCTGTGGCGCCGCTGCCCCGGGCGGACGGCCACCCTCGTCGGTGACCTGGCCCAGACCGCCCGGCCGGGCGCGCCGACGAGCTGGGCGGAGCTGCTGGCACCGGTGGTCGACGAGCGGTTCACGGTGGAGCGGCTCAGCGTCAACTACCGCACCCCGCAGGAGATCATGGATGTGGCCGCGGAGGTCCTGCGCGCGCAGAACCCGAGCCTGACCGCGCCGGTGTCGGTCCGCGCGGTGGGCCACCGCCCCACGGCGGTGCGGGTCGGCGAGGTCGCCGTCGAAGACGTCCCCGGGCTCGCGCGGCTGCTGGGGGACGCGCCGTCCCCCGCGAACGAGCCGTCCGCGTCGCTGCTGGCCGCCGTCGCACACGCCGCCAGGCGGGAGGCGGCGGCGGCCGACACCGGCCGCGTGGCCGTGATCGCCCGGCCCCGCGACGTGCTGGTCCTGCGGGCCGCGCTGATGGCCCTGCTGCCGGACCTGGCCGTCGTCCCGGACTCGGTTGATCCGGCGAGCGCCGCCGGCAACGCGTTGGATGCGCCGGTCGCGGTGCTCAGCGTGGCGGAGACCAAGGGGCTGGAGTTCGACGCGGTGGTGCTCGTCGAACCGGCCGCGCTGCTCACCGAGCCGACGCGGGGCCTCGCCGACCTGTACGTCGCGCTGACCCGGGCCACCCGCTCCCTCAGCGTCGTCTACTCCGGCGAGCTCCCGCCGGTGCTGGGCGGCCTCGACCTGGAATGACCGGACGGCCGGTGTCCGGACCGCCGGTGTCCGGACGGCCGGTCCGGACCGCCGGCGAATCGTGACCTCCGGGGTCGGTGTGGCTGGGACGGATCGGCTGGTCCGGGCGAACGGGCCGATCCCGTGCGGGAGGCGCCGTCCGGCAGCAAGGATGGTGGGGTGACACGGGACGGGGACAGGGCGCGGGATCGGGCGCTGCCAGGGGCGGGACGGGGGCATCGTCTCGCCCGGGTCCGACAGTTTCGGGCCGCCGGCCGTGCGGCGGCCACCGACCCCGGCGGCGCGGACCGGGCCGAGCTGGTCGCCCGGCTGCGGGCGGCGCTGGGCGAGCGGCCGGGCGCGTCGATCGTCGACGCCTCCGCGCGGCGGCGGGCGGAGTACTCGTCGGACGCGTCGAACTACCGGGTGCCGCCCGCGGTGGTGGTGTTCCCGCGGGAGGTCGACGACATCGCGACGGTCGCCGAGGTCTGCCGGGCCACCGGCACCCCGCTGACGACCCGCGGCGCCGGCACCTCGATCGCCGGCAACGCGGTCGGCCCCGGCGTCGTGGTGGACGTCAGCCGGCACCTCGACCGCATTGTCGCGCTGGACCCCGTCGCACGCACCGCCACCGTGCAACCCGGGGTCGTCCTCGATCGGCTGCAGGCCGCCGCCGGTCGCCATGGCCTGCGCTTCGGCCCGGACCCGTCCACCCACGCCCGCTGCACCCTCGGCGGGATGATCGGCAACAACGCCTGCGGTTCGCGCGCGATCGCCTACGGTCGCACCGCGGACAACGTGCTGTCTCTCGATGTGCTCGACGGCACCGGCCGCCGGCTGCGCGTCGGCGCGGGTGCCGGCGTCGGCGAGCGCGACGAGGTCCCCGGGCTCGACGCGTTCGTCCGGGCCAACCTGGCAACCCTGCGCACGGAGCTCGGGCGGTTCGGCCGCCAGGTGTCCGGCTACTCCCTGGAGCACCTGCTCCCGGAGCGGGGCGCGGACCTGGCCAAAGCGCTGGTGGGCACCGAGGGGACCTGCGTGGTCGTACTCGGCGCGACGGTGCGGCTGGTGGCACCCCCGCCGGCGACCGCCATGGTGGTGCTCGGCTATCCCGACATGCCGGCCGCCGCGGACGCGGTGCCGCCCCTGCGGGCGCACGGGCCGCTGGCGATGGAGGGGATGGACGCCCGGCTGGTCGACATCGTCCGCCGCCACCGGGGGGCGGGCGCGGTGCCGGCGTTGCCGGCCGGCACCGGCTGGCTGTTCGTCGAGGTCGGTGGGGACACTCCACAGCAGGCCCTGGCGGCCGGCCGGGCGTTGGCGGCCGACGCGGGGACGGCGGCGGTCCGCGTGCTGGCGACCGGGCCCGAGAGCCGCGCGTTGTGGCGGATCAGGGAGGACGGCGCGGGGCTGGCCGGGCGGACCGCCGACGGCGAGCCGGCCTGGCCCGGCTGGGAGGACGCCGCCGTGCCGCCCGAGCGGCTCGGCGCCTACCTGCGCGACTTCGAGGAGCTGCTGCGCGCCCACCGGCTGGCGGGGGTGCCCTACGGTCATTTCGGCGACGGCTGCGTTCACGTCCGGCTCGACCTGCCGCTCGGGGCAGCGCCCGGCCGGGTGCGTGCCTTCCTCGGCGAGGCCGCCGACCTGGTCGCCGCGCACGGTGGGTCGCTGTCGGGCGAGCACGGCGACGGCCGCGCCCGCAGCGAGCTGCTGCCGCGGATGTACTCGCCGGCCGCGATCGCCGCCTTCGCCGGGTTCAAGCACCTTTTCGACCCCGCGGACCTGCTCAACCCGGGCGTGCTGGTCCGGCCCCGGCCCGTCGACGCCGACCTGCGCCTGCCCGCCNCCCGCCCGTTGCCCCGCGCCGGTGGCTTCGCCTTCGCCGCCGACGCGGGGGACTTCGGGCGGGCCGTGCACCGCTGCGTGGGGCTCGGGACCTGCCGGGCGGACACGTCGGCGGCGGGCGGGTTCATGTGCCCGTCGTTCCTGGCCACCCGGGACGAGAAGGACTCCACCCGCGGGCGGGCCCGGGTGCTGCAGGAGATGGCGAACGGGACGCTGGTCCGCGGCGGCCCCGCGTCCCGGGAGGTCGCCGAGGCGCTGGACCTGTGCCTGTCCTGCAAGGCCTGTGCCCACGACTGCGCGGCCGGGGTGGACATGGCGACCTACAAGTCCGAGGTGCTGTACCGGGCGCACCGCCGCCGGATCCGGCCGGTCGGCCACTACGTCCTCGGCTGGCTGCCGCGCTGGGCCCGCCTCGTCGGCCGGGCGCCCGCGCTGGTCAACGCGGTGTTGTCCCGGCCCGCGGCGCGGCGGACCCTGCTGCGCCTCGGCGGCATGGATCCCCGCCGCGACGTCCCCGCGTTCGCGGACGAACCGTTCAGCCGCTGGTGGCGGCGGGCGGCGCCGGCGGACGGCGGGGACCGGGACGTGGTGCTCTGGATCGACTCGTTCACCGAGTCGTTCTCGCCCGAGGTCGGCCGCGCGGCGGTCGAGGTGCTGACCGCGGCCGGCTACCGGGTGATCGTGCCGCCCGGCCCGGCGTGCTGCGGGCTGACCTGGATCACCACCGGCCAGCTCGACGGGGCGCGCCGACGGCTGCGGGCGACCGTGGCGAGCCTGGCGCCGTACGCCCGAGCGGGCACGCCCATCGTCGGCCTGGAACCGTCCTGCACCGCGGTGCTGCGTGGCGACCTGACCGAGCTGCTTCCCGACGACCCGGCCGCGGCCCTGCTGGCGGGCGGGGTCCGCACGCTCGCCGAGCTGCTGGCGGCCACCCCCGGCTGGACGCCGCCGCGCCTCGACGGGGTGCGGGTGCTCGCCCAACCGCACTGCCACCAGCACGCGGTGATGGGTTTCACGGTCGACCGCGACCTGCTCTCAGCGGCCGGCGCCCGGCTGGAGGTGCTGGCCGGCTGCTGCGGCCTTGCCGGCAACTTCGGGATGGAGGCCGGGCACTACGACGTCTCCGTCGCCATCGCGGAGCGGGGCATCGGCCGAGCGGCCGCGGCAGCACCCGCCGACGCGGTGCTGCTCGCCGACGGGTTCTCCTGCCGCACCCAGGCCGCGCACATCACCACCCGGCACGGCCGCCATCTCGCCGAGCTGCTCGCCGCGCCCTCGGCCGTCGCGCCCTCGGCCGTCGCGCCCCGGACCGCCGCCACCTGACGCGGCGGTCCGGACTCGCCCTATCCGGGCTATAGGCTTGCTTGTCGGGCATCGGACGTATGCGATGAACAGCGTTCTTCGTTCCCGTCGTGGTCGCGGGAGAAGGCGGTCGTCGAACCCGGTAAAGATGCGCAGGATTACTGCGGAGAATGTCGCGGATTTCCGTGCTGGTTGGGCCGCTCGACGGGCTTCGTAGCGACGCCGGTTGTGTCTCGGAGTGTGCCTGGTGGGAGCTTGTGCCCACCTGTCGCGACCGTACGGTAATTTTTCGCTCGGCCTCGGGAGTTGTCAGGCCGGATTCGGGCCGGGGGTGTCACGAAAATGGCCCGATTCGCTGTTTCTTTTTCGGCTCCAGCTGGGGGAAATTCGTCATGCTCCTTGCCACAACCATGCCCGACAGACGCTGTGTCGCATTGCCGGCGGCCGCCCCCGGGAACGGGAACCAGCCGGCGCCGGTTCGCCTCCTGAGAATCCACCGACTGATGGCGTGCGGACCGGGCGGAGGCCAGCCGCGATGACGCCGACGAGTACCGGGGATCTTCCCGACGACCTCACCGGCCTCCTGCGCGGGCCGGTCCTGCCCCAACCCCGCACCCCACCGGACGGCCTGGCCGGCGCGGCGGCGGCGGGCGGAGCCAGGGCTGACCTGCCCCTGCCCCTGCCCGCCGACGCCATCCCCGACCTCGACCTCGACCCGCCGACGACCGCCCACCGCCTCGTGCCGGTGGCCCCGCGGCTGTCCGTCGTGGTGCCGACCCGCAACGAGGCGCACAACATCGAGCCCCTGCTGCGCCGGCTCGATGAGGCGCTGCGGGGCCTCGCCGGCGAGGTCATCTTCGTCGACGACTCCGACGACGGAACACCCGAGGCGATCGCCCGGGTCCGGCCGACGGTGAGCCTGCCGGTGCGGGTGCACCACCGCGCGCCGCGGGACCGGGTGGGCGGTCTCGGTGGCGCGGTCAGCGAGGGATTCGCCCTGTGCGCGGCGCCCTACGCCGTGATCATCGACGGCGACCTGCAGCATCCGCCGGAGACGATCCCCGCCCTGCTCGCCGCGGCTCTGCACGACGCCGCCGACGTGGTCATCGGCAGCCGTTACGCGCCCGGCGGCAGCGCCTCAGGTCTCGCCGGCACCACCCGTCACCTCGTCTCCACCGGCTCGAACCTGCTCTGCCGGCTGGCGTTCCCGCGGCGGCTGCGCGGGGTGTCCGACGTGATGAGCGGCTTCTTCCTCGTCCGGGTGGCCGCGGTCGACCGGGCGGGACTGCGTCCCGACGGCTACAAGATCCTGCTGGAGCTGCTGGCCACCGCCGGCCCGCTGCGCATCCGGGAGGTCGGCTACGCCTTCGCCGAACGGCACGCCGGTGCCTCGAACGCCTCGATGTCCGAGGGGGTGCGGTTCGTCCGACG
This sequence comes from Frankia sp. ACN1ag, assembly GCF_001414035.1. Taxonomy (NCBI): domain Bacteria; kingdom Bacillati; phylum Actinomycetota; class Actinomycetes; order Frankiales; family Frankiaceae; genus Frankia; species Frankia sp. ACN1ag. The sequence goes on from NZ_LJPA01000007.1 coordinate 161,841, forward strand.
GCTGTTCTCGCTGCGGGTGCCCCGCCCGGCGCGGTTCGCCCTGGTCGGGGCGTCCGGCACCGTCCCGAACCTGTTCGGCACCGCCGTCCTGCACCACCTTGGCCTGCACTACCTGGCCGCGGCGATCCTCGCCACGCAGGTCGCGATCGCCTGGAACTTCGCGGGTTGCGAGCTGCTGGTCTGGGACCGCCTGGCCGGCTCCCGGCTCCGCCGCTACCCGGCGTTCGCGATCATCAACAACCTCGACCTCGTCGTCCGGCTGCCGCTGCTCGCGCTGCTCGTCGGCCGGTGGGGGTTCGGCGTCGGCACGGCGACCCTGCTGTCGCTGGCCGCCGCGGTGATCATCCGCTACCTGGTGGTGGAGCGACTGGTCTACCGTCGCCGGCCGGCGGGATCACCCACGCCGACCCCGAGTGGGACCGCGGGACCGTCACGGGCATTCCGGTCCGGCCGGGCCCGGGGCGGGAGTCGGCCGGGTGGCCTGTCCTGGCCGGCGGGCGTACCGGGAGAGGAGGCCACCGATGCGGCCACGTGATCTGCGGCCACGTGATCTGCGGCCACGTGATCTGCGGCCACGTGATCTGCGGTCGCGCCGGCTCGCCCGCCCGACCCGGTCCGGCCGGGCCCTGGTCGCCGTGGTGCTGGCCTCGGCCGTCGGGCAGCTCGTCCTGCTGGTCGCGGGCTCGCCGGCGGCGTCGGCGCAGACCTGCTTGGACGACCAGTGGAACGCCGAGTTCCACTCCGGGACCGATCTGGGGGGCGACCCGGCCGGGCAGCGCTGCGACGCCGCCATCGACTTCGACTGGTCGGCGAACGGCCCCGGCGTCACCGGCATCGGCACCACCGGCTACTCGGTGCGCTGGACCCGCCAGTTCACCCTCGCCGCCGGCTCCTACACGGCGAGCGTGACCGGCGACGACGGCGTCCGGGTGCTCATCGACGGGCAGTCCGTCGCCGACGGCTGGGGTGACCACGGACCGCAGACGTTCACCGGCACCCGCACCCTGACCACGGGCGCCCACACGATCGTCGTCGAGTACTACCAGAACGCCGGCGGCGCCATGGTCGAGTTCGACCTCACCGGCGGGCCGGCGGCGCCGGGCGGCGCCGGGCCCGACTGCGCGGCGGACGAGTGGGCGGGCACCTACTTCCCGAACCGGGCGCTGAGCGGCACCGGGGTGCCCCGCTGCTCGGCGGGCGTCGACTACGCCTGGGGCGACGACGGTCCCGGCCTGACCGGCATCGGCGCCGACAACTTCTCCGCCCGGTGGACGCGGACGGCGACCTTCGCCGCCGGCACTCTGGCGTTCACCGTCACCGCCGACGACGGGATCCGGGTCTACCTCGACGACCAGCCGATCATCGACCGGTGGCGTGATCAGGGCCCCACCACGTACACGGCGAGCACGGAGGTCACCGCCGGCAGCCATGCCATCCGGGTCGAGTACTACGAGCACACCGGAGGTGCGACCGCGCGGGTCGGCTACACCCTCACACCCGCGGCCGCCTGCCACGGCCTGCAATGGTCGGCCCAGTACTTCGGCAACGTCACGCTCGCCGGCACGCCGACGCCGGCGCGTTGCGAGACCGGCCTGCACCACGACTACGGCGACGGCGGTCCGGGCGTGGCCGGCATCGGCCCGGACGCCTTCTCCGCCCGCTGGACTCGGGTCGACCGCTTCGCCGCCGGCCCGATCACGATCACCGCGACCGCCGACGACGGGGTGCGTGTCTACGTCGACGACACCCGGGTGATCGACGGCTGGAACGACCAGGGCCCGACCACCTTCACCGCCACCCCGACGGTGACCGCGGGCGTCCACACGATCGTCACCGAGTACTACGACCGGGCCGGCGGGGCGCAGATCCGCGTCGACTACACCGGCGGCGGCGACCCCGGTCCCGTCCCGCCCCCGCCGCCGGGTGGTTGCGCCTCCGACTGCGGCGGATCCTGGCAGACGCTCAGCTATCCGAGCTCCGTCCGATCGGTCCACGCCAGCGTCCTGCACACCGGGAACGTGCTGCTGGTCGCCGGTTCCGGAAACGACCTGTCCGCCTTCGACGCGCACACCTTCAAGTCCACCGTCTGGAATCCGAATACGGGTCAGTTCAAAGATGTTCCTGTTGCGGATGACCTTTTCTGCTCCGGCCATGTCCAGCTCCCGGACGGTCGAATCCTGCTGGCTGGCGGAACGGCCGCCTACTCCACCGCGACGGCCAACTACAAGGGCCTGGAGAAGAGCTACGTCTTCNATCCCGTGGCCGACACGTACACGGCGACGAACGACCTGCCTGGCGGCGGCCACTGGTATCCCAGCCTGACCGAACTGGGCGACGGCAACGTCCTCGCCGTGGGCGGCCTGGACCAGAACGCGGCCGGCAGCGTCGCGACCGAGATGTTCGACAGCTCCCGGCAGACCTGGCTCCCCGACGCCCAGGTGCCGCAGACGTACTTCTTCTGGGGCCTTTACCCGGAGCTGAAGCTGATGACGGACGGGCGGCTGTTCTACGCCGGCGTCCACACCTTCGGCAACGCGCCGACCGAGGCCGGCTCGAACATCTACGACCCGGCCACGGCGACGGTCAACGACGTGCCGGGCCTGCGCCACGTGAACCTGCGCGACCAGGGCGCCTCGGTGCTGCTCCCGCCGGCCCAGGCCGGGCGGGTGCTGACCCTGGGCGGTGGCAACGGCGACGCCGGGGCCGACGCCATTGACGCCACCGACCTCATCGACCTGCGCCAGCCCGACCCGCACTGGCAGGCCGGCCCGGATCTGCCCGCGGCGAAGATGTACGTCAGCGCCGTGATCCTGCCCGACGGGAAGGTCCTGGAGACCGGCGGCGGACGGCACCTGCGCTCCGACCCGGTGCACGAGGCGTCGATCTACGATCCGGTCGCGAACACCTTCACCTCCGTCCCGCCGGACCCCCAGGACCGGACCTACCACTCGCAGGCGTTCCTGCTGCCCGACGGCAGTGTCGCGGCGGTGGGGAACAACCCGCTCGACGGGTCGTTCAGCCAGGCGATCTCCGTCTACCGGCCGTGGTACATGGACCGGCAACGGCCCGCGATCACCCAGGCGGCCGACACGTTCGGCTACGGCTCGCGGCAGGCGCTGACGGTCGACGGCGACATCGGCCGGGTCACGCTGCTGCGGCCCGCGTCGGTCACCCACCAGGCCGATCCCAACCAGCGCAGCGTCGACCTGCCGGTCTCGGCCGGCAGCCAGGGCGGCCAGATCTCGGTCGACGTCCCCGATAATCCGAACCTGCTTCCGCCGGGGTACTACATGATGTTCGCCCAGAACACCGCCGGGGTTCCCTCGGTCGCCCGATGGGTGCGGGTCGGTTGAGCGTGCACCTGGGAGGGCCGCCCATCCGGCCCGTCCCGCCCATCCCGCCCGTTCCCGCGGCCGGGGGGCGGCGGCGGGTGCTGGTGACGATCGCCCTCGCGGTGGCGCTCGTCAACGGCGCCGCCGGGGTGATCGGCCATGGTGGTTGGCCCGGCGGCGGCTCCGGCCATCCCCGTCCCGCCGGACAGGACTCCGCCGGCCATGACTCTGCTGGCCATGACTCCGCTGGACAGGGCATCGTCGCTGCCGTCGCGCCGGCCGCCGGGCTGTCCGGTCGGGTCGTGCCCCGAGGTAACGGTAGGCCCTCCCCGGTCCCGGTCGGCTTGGACGGCTGCGACTACAACTACGTCGCGGCCGACACCGGCCGGCGGATCTGCGTGCCCCGCACCCCGCCGCCCGGCCGGCGCCTCGACTGCGCCTACCTGCGAGAACAGGGAATCGGGTCCGTCCGGGTCACCGGTCAGGACACCCGGCGGCTCGCCGGCGCGGCGCCCGCGGCCGCACGGGGCACGGTGCTCTGTGCGCCGTGACGACGTGCCGGTGATGGCGCGGCGGGGGATGGTGGCGCTGGTCGCCGCCGTCGGGATCGGTGCGCTCACCGGCTGCGGCGGGGCCGGTTCCGCGGGCGGCGCGTCCGCGGGGATGGCCGACGGGCCGCCGTCCGGTTCCGGTGCGGCGGCCACGGCCGGCGGTGGCTGGCATGGCACCGTGCCCGGGGTTGCCGTGCCCCGCCCGTCGTTCGTCCTGACCGACACCGCCGGGCATCGTTACGACTTCGCCCGCGCCACCGCCGACCGCGCCACGCTGCTGTTCTTCGGGTACACGCACTGCCCCGACGTGTGCCCGACGACGATGGCGGACCTTGCGGCGGCCCGACAGGTCGCCGGGCCCGCGATCGCGGCGAAGGTGACGGTCGTCTTCGTCACCACCGACCCGGCGCGGGACACCCCGGCGGTGCTGCGCCGCTGGCTCGCCCAGTTCGACGCCGGGTTCGTCGGGCTGACCGGCACCCCGGCGCAGATCGACGCGGCGCAGCAGGCGGTCGGCGTGCCGGTGGCCCTCGCCGACCCGGCCGCCGGTGCCGGTGCCGGTGCCGGTGCCGGCGGCCCGGCGTACCTGGTCAGCCACGCCTCGCAGGTCCTCGGAATCGGTCCGGACGACCGCGTCCGCGTGCGCTACTTCGCCGACACGACGGTCGCCGACTACGTCGCCGACCTGCCGAGGCTCGTCGCCGCCCTCTGATCCGACCCCAGCCTCCACGGCGCGCAATCCCGGAGCGCACGCGCCGCCCGCGGCGGCATCCCGCCGTTGCGACCCGCCAGGCCGGCACCCGGCCAGTCCGGCATCTCCGCCAGTCCGGCATCTCCGCCGCTCCGGCATCCCGGCGCTTCGGCCTCCCGGCGTCATGCCGCCGCGTCCCCTTCCCGTCAGGCAGGTACTCCAGTGACATCCGACTTCGAAGCACCGCGGCCCCGCGCGGTTCCGTCCGGCGCGGCCCGGCTCTCATCGGCGCACAACCACCGCGACCCGCGGGTGTCCGCCCGTCGCCGGCGGCTGGCGACGGCGGCCTGGGGGATCGCGCTGCACGTTGCGCTCGCCGCCCTGTTCGCCGGCCCGTTGGCGGTCGAGGACGGCCTGGCCTACCTGGTTCCGGCCGCGCTCGCCGTCCTCGCGCCCCGCACGTTCGGTCGCGCCGGCCCCCGCCGCCCGGCCGCGGGTTGGCCGAGACCGGGTGGTGCCGGCGGCGGTCTCGCCGTCGTCCGCGCCGCCGGGCGGGTCGATCACCGCGGCGCCCGGCTGCCGCGGATCGTCCAGCTCGCCTGCGAGTCCGTCGGCTGGTACGTGTTCACGGTCGCCGGCTCCCCGGACCTGCGGGTCGCCTCGGTCGACGGCCCCGACCTGCCCGGCTGGCTCGCCGCGACGCTGGGGGCGGCGGCGGCGATGGGTGGCACGCTGCTGCTGTCCCGGCACGAGCCGCCCGTGCCCGCGGCGCGCCACCGCCGTCGCGCGCTGTCCGTCCTGGCCGCCGCGCCGCTCGCCGCGGCGCTGGCGGTCCGCGCGGCACAGCATCACCACGCGGTGCTGCTCGCCGCGTGGACGGGGGTGTCGCTGCTGATGCTGCTCGTCGCCATCCTCACCCTGGTCCGCGGCCAGTACAGCTGGCAGCTACCCGAGCGGGTGCACCACGTCGACCTCGCCGACGTCCAGGCGCCGCGCCACCGGTTCTCGCTGATCATTCCCGCCCGCGACGAGCCGATCCTCGGCCGGACCCTGACCCAGATCCTCGCCGGTGACTACCCGGCCGACCTGCTGGAACTGGTCGTGATGGTCTCCCACGACGAGGTCGACCGGCCGACCCGGCGCATCGCCGAGCAGATCGCCGCCCGCCATCCCAACGTCCGCGTCATCGCGCCGCAGGGCAGCCAGCGCAGCAAGCCGCTGTCCCTGGAGGACGCCCGCCGGCACTGCACCGGGGACATCGTCGGCATCGTCGACGCCGAGTCGCTCATCGCCGGCGGCCTGCTCACCTACGTCAACACCCTCGCGTTGCGCCAGGCCGACGTCGGCATCTTCCAGGGCGGCGTCCAGCTCATGAACGTGCGCGGCCCGGGACGCCAGCCGCGGCCCGCCGGCGTCGGCCGGCTGCGCGCGGCGCTGCGCCGGTGGAACACCGGGACCTCCTGGTGGCGGGCCCGCAACTGCCTGGAGTACTACATCTGGTTCATGTCCCGCCTGCGCTTCCAGGCACGGGCGCGCTTCATCCCCCTCGGGGGGAACACCGTGTTCATCCGCCGGTCCGTGCTGGAGCGGCTCGGCGGCTGGGACGTCGCCTGCCTCACCGAGGACTGCGACCTGGGCGTGCGGGCCTCGGTCGCGGGCATCCGCACGACGGTGTTCTACCACCCGGACCTGACGACCCGGGAGGAGACGCCGGAGAGCCTGACGAAGCTCATCGTCCAGCGCACCCGCTGGATGATGGGGTTCATGCAGGTCCTGTTCAAGGGGGACTGGCGCCTGCTGCCGGGGGGCCGCCAGCGGATGATGGCGGCGGAGATGCTGGCCATGCCGTTCTTCCAGGCGATGGCCGGGGTGCTGCTACCCGTCTCGGGAGTCCTCACGCTGTTCCTCGCGGCGCCGACGGGCCTCGTCATCGTGTTCTGGCTGCCGCTGGCCGCCTCCGTGATGACCGTCTTCTCGGAACAGGCCGCTTTCCGGGAGTTCACCGACGCCTACGAGCTCGCCGTCGGCCGGTGGGACAGCGTCCGGCTCATCCTCAGCGCGCCGTTCTACCAGCTCGCGCTGTCGATCGCCGCGGTGCGGGCCACCGCCCGCCTGGTGCGCGGCCGACTGGAGTGGGAGAAGACGTCGCATTCCGGTGCCCATCACGGTGCCGGGGCCGGCACGGGTCGCTTCGGGCTGGAGGCGGCATCGTGACCGTCCCCGACGTGTTCGACGCTCTCGACGAGACCCTGCCACGGCCGGTGGCGTCGAGCCCCGCCGCCTGGGCCGCCGACCGGGCCCGGCTGCTGAGCGCGTGGGTGGCGGACGGCGCGCGAGCCCACCGGCGCAGCCTCGCCCTGCTCGCAGTGCTCCTGCCGATCGTCGCGGTGGTACACGGGGTCAACTTCGACGGCTGGCCCGGGCGGGTCACCGACGACGAGGGCACCTACGCCGCCCAGGCCTACTCGATGCAGTACTGGAACCGCATCGCCCACTACACCTACTGGTACGACCACCCCTTCGGCGGCTGGCTGCTCATCGCGATCTACACGAAGCTGACCGACGGCTTCCACCGGGCGGCGACGGCGGTCACCGCCGCCCGCGAGCTGATGTTCCTGCTGCACCTGGTGAGCTGTGTGCTGCTGTACCGGCTCGGCCGGCTGCTGGGCCTGCGCCGGTTCTTCGCCGGCCTCGCGCTGCTGGTCTTCTCGCTGTCGCCACTCGCGCTGTGGTACCAGCGGATGGCGTTCCTGGACAACATCGCGGTGATGTGGCTGCTCGCCGCCTTCGTCTGCGCGGCCTCCCCGCGGCGCAGCGTGGCCGCGGCNGCGCTCGCCGGGACGTTCATGGCGTTCTCGTTCTGGTCCAAGGAGACGACGCTGCTGTTCCTGCCCGGGCTGTACGTGCTGCTNTGGCAACACCGGGACTCGCGGAACTGGCGGTTCGTGCGGCGCAACTTCCTCGGCTGCCTGCTCGGGATCTGCGGCATCTACATCCTGTACGCGGCGGCGAAGAACGAGCTGTTCGAGGGGCCCGGCCACGTCTCGCTGGAATGGGCGGTGCGCTGGCAGTTGTTCGACCGGGCGCCGAGCGGCAGCGTGCTCGACACCGGCAGCGACACCTACAACGTGGTCCGCTCCTGGCTGGACCTGGATCCGTACCTGGTGCTGGCGGGCATCGCCGCGGCCGTGCCGCTGCTCGCCCTGCGCCGCCTACGGGTGGTCTCGGCGCTGCTGCTGCTCCAGTTCGGCTTCATCTTCCGCAACGGCTACCTGCCCAACCCGTACGTCACCGCGATGCTGCCGTTCGCGGCCCTGTGCGCCGCCGGCCTCCTCGACGCCGCGCTGCCCCGCACCCCGCTGCGAGTCGCCGGTGCTGACGGCGAACGCGACGGCGACGGCGGCGCGCGGGGCGTGCCGGGATGGTTGACGGCGGTGTGGACCGGACTGCGTCGAGGTGCGGTGGCCGTGGCCGTGGTCGGCTCGGTGGTGACGCTGGCCTGGGACTGGACGCCGAAGATCCACACGGCGCTGACGGTGGACGCGAGCGCCCCGAGCCGAGACGCCACCCGCTGGTTCCTTGCCCACATCCACGACGATGGCACGGTCATCACCGACGACATCGCCTGGACCGATCTCGTGGTCGCCGGCCGCCGACCGCTGCCGGTGTGGTTCTACAAGCTCGACCTCGATCCGGAGGTCCGCGGCCACTTCCCGCACGGCTGGAAAGACGTCGACTACCTGATGATGGGCAAGCCCCCGGACTCGGTGCTTGCCGAGGTCCCGATCGTCGCCGAAGCCCTGCACCACTCGGTGGTGCTGAAGTCCTTCGGCAACGGCGAGATCGAGATCCGCCGTGTCCTCCCTCCCGGCTGCCGCCCCGACATCCCGCCCGCCCACTGCGGCCCTGACGCGTCCCAGCGGTTGTCTCCGTCCGCCGGGGCAGGTGACTATAATTCTGACCATGGATACGCTCCCGTTGGCGGAGGTCAAGGCCCGGCTGTCCGAGTTGGTGACCCGGGTTCAGGAGCAGCACGACCAGGTGACGGTGACGCGCAACGGCCGGCCGGCGGCAGTGGTCGTCTCGGTGGAGGAGTGGGAGAGTCTGCACGAGACTCTGGAGATCCTCTCCGACGCCGAGACGGTGTCCTCTCTCCGGGTGGCCCGTGAGGAGATCGCCCGAGGCGGGGTCTACACGACCGACGAGGTGCTCGCGGCGTTCCGTGAACGAGGTCAACAGAGCGCGTGAGCGATCTCTACGACGTGCAGTGGTCGCGTTCGGCACGTCGGGCGATCGCCGAGGAGCTGCCGGAGTCGGTGGCGTCCGCGGTGCTGAAACTCGCCACCGGCCCGCTGCGGGAGGAGCCGCGTCGGGTGGGCAAGCCGCTGCACGAGCCCTTCGACGGCCTGTGGTCGGCGCGCCGGGCCACCTACCGGGTGATCTATAGCATCGACGACGACAAACGTCTCGTCATGATCGAGATGGTCAAGCGCCGGCGGCACTCCTACCGTCCGTGACGCGGGTGAAAGACCCTGGTGGACAGCGTGCCCCAGGGGGCGAGCCGGCGATCTGGTTCCAGTACGCCACTTGCCGTGCCCTGTCCGTTTTCCCAGGTCGCGGCGCTCCCGATGTTCCGACGTGACCCTCGCTGCCTTGTGTTGCCGGAAGATCTGCACCCATAATGAGTCCACGTCCGCACCGCGCCGAATGTTTTTGTCGATCGCGGCCTCGGGTGCATCGCAGTGCCTCGCCCAGGATGTCACCTGGCTGGCCGACACTGCCCGACTGGGCTGGGCAGCGCTGATTTACGCCGTCCACGCCCGTCAGATCATAAGAATGCGGCTCGACTGATTGAAATAAATGGGCGGTGGGAGGTGTTCGCGGCGTTCTGTGGGCGAAATCTCGCTGACCGTCCTTGGTGGAGGAATCACAGCTTCAGGTAAGCGCGAGCAGTGCGCCGAGGGCGAAGCCGACCGCGGCGAGCCAGACGAGGGTCGGTAGCGCGTGCAGCCAGCGCGCGAGTGGTCGCCGTCCGGACGTTCCGGCAGCCCCGTCCGGCGGTCCCGGCTGGGCGGGCACCGGCTGTCCGTACGTCGGCGGCTGGCTGGGCACCGGGGCACGGCCTGCCGCCGGTGTTCCCGGTGGCGAGGCTGCGGGGCGGGGGAGGGAAGCGGGTGGGGGTTGGGGGGTGCCTTGGCCGGCGAGGACGGTCTCCTGGTCGGCGACGTCAGGGGCGGCGGGTGGGGCGGGCGGGCGGGGCGCTGGGGGNGGGGGGATCAGAACGACGAGTGGGCCGTTCGCGGCGCCGAGGTGCACCCGGACCTCGCCGCCGGTGAGGGGGACGCTGACCCTGCGGGTGCCGTTGACCCAGATGCCGTTGGAGCTGATGTCGCGGGCGAGCCAGCCGTCGCCGCCGGGTTCGAGCCGCAGGTGGCGGCGGGAGACCCGGCCGTCGGCGAGGACGACGTCGCAGTCCCGGCCGCGGCCGACGACGTGCTCGCGGTCGGGCGGTAGGACGGTCTCGCCGGCCGGGGTGACGATCCGCAGCCCTGTCGGGTCCACTGCTGGTCCTCTCGAAGCGGCCCGGCCGGTGGCGGGGCTGGGGTCGGCTGGGCGGGTGTCGGCCGGGACAGGCCGGGCCGGGACAGGTTGGCCGGGCGCATTGGTGCGGTTGGTCGGCTGGTGCGGGGTTCGCTTACATCCTCACTGTCAGGCGGGGAAGATCTCGTCGCCGCGGACGGTCACCGCGACGGGGGGCAGGGGTGCCTTGGCCGGGCCGGCGACGGGTTGGCCGGTGCGGGTGTCGAAGGCGCTGCCGTGGCAGGGGCAGCGGATCCGGCCCTTCGACACCGCGTTCACCGAGCAGCCCTGGTGGGTGCAGACGTTCGAGAAGCCCTGGACCTTGCCGGCGGCGTCCCTGGTCAGGACGATGCCGGCGTCGTCGAGGATGAGCCCGCCGTCCGCCGGCACGTCGCCGACCCGGGCCAGCGGCGCCCCCTTGCCCCCCGAACCGCCCGCGCCCGAACCGCCCGAAGCGTCGGAGCTTCCCGAGCCGCCTGAGCCGCCTGAGCCGCCTGAGCTTCCGGAACTGCCGGCGGCGGCCGACGTCCGGCCGTGGTCGCCGGACCGGCCGGACGACGATTTCGCCGCGTCACTGTGATCTGCCACGACGTAGCCGACTGCCCCGGCGGCCACGGTCACCGCGATTCCCGGAACAATGGTTCGCCGGCTCGGTGCTTCCTGGGTCATCGTCGCTTCCTCGATATCGGGCCCGGGAGCATCGGCTCAGACATGGGGAATTCCGGACTGGGTGAAGAACCACAGCGAAGCGCTCAGCCAGAGCACGACGAGCGACGCCAGCACCGTGGAACCGAGCACCGGCAGTGCCCACCCGGGCAGGCCGCGCACCCGCAGGCCGAGCATTTTCGCCGCATAGGCGCCGTAGAAGAGGCAGCCGACCACACTGTGCACCAGAACGCGGGCATCGGTGTCGGCGAAACCGAGCGCCCAGATGCAGTGGAAGGCGACCGGCAGGGTCAGGACGAACGCGGCCGTGCCGCTCCATCGGTGCAGCCCACCGGCCCAGGAAGGGGCCGGTCCCGCGCCGGGCAGCCGGCCCCACATCCACAGCGCCGTGATGAGCTGGACGATCAGCAGAAGCGCGGCCGCCGTCGTCAGCCACGCCTTCATCGGCAGCATTCCGGAAAAGCCGAGGGTGAACACGGGCCGGCCGACCGGGTCATGGACTTTCGCATACACGCCCAGCGACACGGCGACGGCGGCGCCGAGCAGAAGAACACCGGCCGCCGTCACGCCATGGCCGGTCGATTGTTTGGGCGCCTGTGCGCCGACTGCCATGCCGCCCCCATCCCGCCAACGATTGTTTCTGCGGCAACTATGCCCGAAGGATTCGGTTCGCGCAGGCGATCGTCNGCGGGATGACAAATTTGTTGCGGACCTTTCGGGTCCGCTTATGGCGCCGATCGGCTCAGGTGCGGGCGCGGGCGCGGACGGCGCGGCGGAGTTCGTCGGTCGCGTCGATGACGACCCGGCGCAGCACCGGGTCGAGGCCGCCCCGGTCGAGCAGGGCGTCGGCGTCCCGCAGCGTCCCGGCAGACACGGCGTACTGCGGGTAGGCGAAGGTGGCGATCTGGCGGGCGGCGTGCGGGGTGCGCCGCGCGCTCATCGCCGGCATCTGCTCGAAGTAGCGGGCGACGTAGTCGGCGGTGAGGTCGTCCTGCTCGGGCTGCCAGAAGCCCTCGGCGGTCGCCCCGATCAGCCGCGCGGACGCGCTGTCGTCGGCCACGATCAGCTCCCAGGCGCGCGCCTTGGCCGCGGCGTCCGCGATGGCCGCGCGGGCTCGCGCCGCGTGTTCGGCGGCGCGGGCGCTGCGGTCGCGCCGGCCCTCCGCTGCGATCTCGGTCTCGCCGGCGCGGCCGAGCACGACCAGGCGGTGCAGCAGCGTCCAGCGCAGCTCCGGGTCGATGAGCAGCCCGGCGGGCACGTCCTGCCCGGCGAGCCAGGCGGCGAGTCCGTCGACCTCGCCGGGTCCGCTGCAGCCGATGACGCCGCGCGCGGCCGAGAGCTGCCGGCCGCTGCCGGGGGCGGCGTCCGCCAGCGCCCGCAGACACGCGGCGTGCAGTCGCGCGGCCGCGGCCGGCCGGGCGGACGGGGCGAGGTAGCGGGTGAGCGCGGTGGCGCGGGCGAAGCGCAGGGCGTCCTCGAAGACGGCGAGCTGGGTCTCCGAGGGCAGCGCGGAGGCGGCGAGCGCCAGGTAGTCGGCCGCGGGCCACTGCGCGTCGCGGGTCGCGTCGGCCGTCGCCGCCCAGATCATCGCGCGGGCCAGCGGATCGGCCACCCGAGGCAGCACGGCCGGCAGGGCCGCCAGGTCCGCCGGGGTGAACCGCACCTTCGCGTAGGTCAGGTCGCCGTCGTTGACCAGCAGCAGCCGGCCGGCCGCGGTGCCGGCCAGCGCGGTGACCGTGGTCCGCCCGTCCGCCGCGGCCGGGTCGATGTCGACCTCGACCCGGCGCAGCAGCTCGATCGGCGCGGCGTCGCCCTCGTCGGTCTCGCCGCCGTCGCCGTTGCCGGTGCCGGTGCCGGTGCCGGTGCCGTCGAGGGCGTTGCCGCTGCCGACGACACTGCCGCCGTCACGGCCGGCGCCGTCCGCTGGGCCGTAGACGCCGATGCCGAGGCGGTGCGGGCGCAGCGTCGGGTACGCCTCCGGCGCCGTCTGGACGACCGTGACCTGCTGGTAGCGGCCCTGGGCGTCGACGGTGACCTGCGGGCGCAGGGTGTTGACCTGCTCTCGGCGTAGCCACAGCTCCGCCCAGCCGGTGAGGTCGCGCCCGCTCGCCTCGGTCAGCGCGGCCAGCAGGTCGGCCAGGGTGGCGTTGCCGTAGGCGTTGCGGGTGAAGTAGGCACGCAGTCCCGTCAGGAACGCCTCGTCACCCACCCAGGCGACGAGCTGGCGCAGCACGGAGGCGCCCTTGGCGTAGGAGATCCCGTCGAAGTTCAGCAGTGCCAGCGCGGTGTCGTCGACGTTCGCCGGCGCGACCGGATGGGTGGAGGGCCGCTGGTCGGCGGCGTAGCCCCAGCCCTTGCGGCCGACGGCGAAGCTGGTCCACGCCTCGGTGAACCGGGTCGCCTCGGCGGTCACCCGGTAGCCCATGTACTCGGCGAACGACTCGTTCAGCCACAGGTCGTCCCACCAGCGCATGGTGACCAGGTCGCCGAACCACATGTGCGCCATCTCGTGGGCGATCACGACGGCGCGCAGCTCGCGCTCGGTGTCGGTCACCGCCGAGCGGTAGACGAACTCGTCGCGGAACGTCACGCAGCCCGGGTTCTCCATCGCGCCGGCGTTGAACTCCGGCACGAACGCCTGGTCGTAGGTGCCGAACGGGTAGCGGTCGGCGAACAACTCGTGGTAGCGGTCGAGGCACGCCCGGGTGACGTCGAAGATCTCCGCCGCGTCGGCGTCCAGGTAGGGCGCGAGCGAGCGGCGGCAGACCAGGCCGAGCGGGATGCCGTCGTGGCTGTCCTCGACGACGTGGTACGGCCCGGCGACCACCGTCACGAAGTAGGTGGCCAGCGGCGGGGTCTCGGTGAACTCCCAGCGGCCCGGGGCGGTCTGCCGGCCCGCCCCGTTGGCCCGCACCACCCAGTCGGGGGGCGCCAGGACCGTCAGCCGCACCGGCGCCTTGAGATCGGGCTGGTCGAAGCAGGCGAACATCCGCTGGGCGTCGTCGAGGAACGTCTGGGCGTACAGGTACACCTCGCCGTCCTCGGGATCGGTGAACCGGTGCAGCCCCTCACCCGTGTTCGAGTAGCGCATCGTCGCCGTCACCGTGAGCTCGTTCGACGAGACGAGGTCGGTGAGTGGCAGCCGGTTGCCGTCGAGCGCCGCCGGGTCCAGGAGCCGGCCGTTGAGCCGCAGGAGGTGCGCGGTGACCGGCTTGAGCTCGGCGAACGTCGCCGTCCCGGCACCGATCGCCGGGTCGCGCAGGCTGAAGCGCACCCTGGTCGTCGAGCCGAACTCCGTCGACGCGCGGGCCGCCGTCAGGTCCAGCTCGATGTCGTAGCCGTCGACGCGCACCAGATTCGCGCGGGTCACGGCCTCGTCCCGGGTAAGGGTGTGCATACCGCGAACCTACGAGATGGCCGGCCCCGGGGATGGTGGTCCCGCCGGACGTCCGGTCAGGGGTTGGCCGACTCCCGGGCCGGTCGATCCGCGACCCGCTCCCGCGCCGCGGACCTGCGCAGCCAGGTCAGGCCCAGAACGGGCAGGATGACCGGGATGAACAGGTAGCCGCTGCCGTAGTTCGACCAGACCGCCTGGTCGGGGAACGCCGCCGAGTCCACGACGCTCGCGGTCCCCACGGCGAGCACCCCGGCCAGCTCGGTCGCGCAGGCGGCGACGGCGACCCGATGCCAGGCCGCGCCGGGACGGGCCAGCGCCACCGTCGCGACGACGTAGACCACGGCCGCGAACGCCGAGAGCAGGTAGGCCAGCCGGGCGTGGTCGAACTCGGTGGAGATCTGCACAGCCGACCGCGAGCAGGCGGCCACCGCGAAGATCGCGTAGACCGTGACGAGGATCCGCCCGGGCCCGCCCGCCGTCCGCGAGCCGCCGCGGCCGCGCTCCGCCGGGCCTGCCGGCCTTGTCTCATCCACCGACCTTGTCTCATCCACCGGCCTTGTCTCATCCACCTGTGCTTCCACCTGTGCTCTCCCAGACCTGACCCAGCCGGACGACGATGATGGCGACGGCGAGGCACGCGATGCCCAGCACCCCGCTGCCCCACCGGGACCGATCACCCAGGGACCACCACACGCCCACGGGCAGCGCCACGACCGAGGCGATCAGGTACAGCACGAAGTTCACCGGCTGGTCGGCGTGCGACCCCCGGGCCACGACGACGATCGCGGCGATCACCTGGGCGAGCAGGACGGCCTCGACCACCCCGGCCGCGGCCAACAGCCCCACCCCGACGGCCCGGTCCCGCCAGGTCTGCAGCAGACAGGCCACCCCGGCCATGAGCGCGCAGGCGATGGACGCGGCCGCCAGTCCGTCGATCATCGGCCGTGCCCCGACCCGCCGTCCGCCCGCATCCGTCCGCCCCTTCCGGGTTCGCCGCGCGTCCCGCCGCGCGGTCGTCCGTGCCCCTGTCTACGACGGATGGTAGAAGGTTGCGGCCGAACCCGTCAGACGGGACACCTCGCGCGGCAGGTTGCCACGCCGGCGCGGCCTGAGCCCCGGCGATCGTTGCGGTTCCGCGGAACCGCGGAACCGCGCCATGCTTGTCGCCCCCGGCCTCGGCGATGTAGGGAACGGCGGTCAGGAGGAGCGGCGACCGAGCTCTCTTTCGGTGAGAGGTGAGAATCAGAGAGTCAGTCTGGGTAGCGGGGGTGATCCAGAAAATAGCCGCGGATGGCGGCGATGAACCCGTCCCGCACGTCGGTGACGAGCGCGGCCGGCAGGACAGGCCAGGCCGACTCGCCCGGGAGACGGCCCAGCAGCGTGCATTCGGTGACGACGCACCCGGCGCCGGCGACATGCATCCGAGCGTCGCCGGCGACGACCTGCAACCCCAGCTCGCTGAGACTCCGCAGCCGGTCGGCGATCTCGTCGCGCCCGCGCAGCAGGCGCGGCAGCGGGCCGGCCGGGTTGGCGAAGGGAAAGGCCACGGCCGCATCCGGGTCGAACAACGCCGTGAGCTCGAGCCAACGGCCGTCGCCGGCACCGGCCAGCAACTGATTCATCACCTCCTGGCAGGTCAGGGCGGTGCCGTGGACCACGCGGTCGGCGAGGGCCGCGCGGTCGGTGGGGGCGTCGCGGTCGGTGAGGGCCGCGCGGTCGGTGAGGGCGTCGAGCAGGCCGGGGAAGCGGCTGTCGACGTCGGCGGCGCGCAGGCGCATCCGCCGCTGCCGGCCATCCACGGTCGTCGAGGTCAGGCCGGCCTCGCGCAGGACCCGCCAGTGGTTCGACAGCGTCGACTTCGGGATGTCCAGGCCCGCCGGGGCGCAGGTGACGTCGGGCTGGGCGCGCAGGCGGCGGACGATCTCGAGCCGGACCGGGTCGCCCAGCGCATGCAGGATCACCGCCAGGTCGAGATCCGCGGTGGCCGGATGGGGCAGGCGTCGCACGGCGCCAGCATACGGCAGACGGTTTGATAGTTCGGGAATCTCGAACTATCTTTCTGTCATGATCCCCATCGGTCTGGTCCTCGAGCCCTCCGCTCTCGACGTCTCCAATGCCGTCGACGACCTCGTCGCACGGGCCCGGTGGGCGGCCGGCACCGGCCTGGCGTCGCTCTGGCTGGGGCAGGGCTACGGCCTCGACGCGTTGACCGCGCTCGCCCTGCTCGGCCGGGAGATCCCGGCGATCACGCTGGGCACCGCGGTGACGATCATCCCGGGGCGGCATCCGATCGCGATGTCCAGCCAGGCCCAGACGACGCAGGCGGCGACCGGCGGCCGGCTGCGCCTCGGCCTCGGCGTCGGGCATCGCGCGTCCGTCGAGCAGCGCTTCGGGCTGCCCTTCGACCGGCCGGCGCTGCGGATGCGGGAGTACCTGGCCGCGCTGCTCCCGCTGCTGCGCGACGGCGCCGCCGACGTCCGCGGCGAGACCGCCACCGCGGTCATCGGCGGCGTGGGCGTGCGGGTGGCCGGGGCCGTGCCGCCACCGCCGGTCCTGGTCGCCGCGCTCGGTCCCGCCATGCTGCGCGTCGCCGGCGAGGTGGCGAACGGCACGGTGACCTGGCTGGCGGGCGTGCGGACCATCGGCGAGCACATCGTCCCGGCGATCATCGACGCCGCCGCGGGGCGAGCCGCTCCCGAGGTCGCCGTGGGCCTGCCCGTCTGCGTCACCGACCAGCCGGACGAGGTGCGCGAGCGCGCGGCCGGGTCGCTGGCGCTGTTCGAGTCCATCCCCTCCTACCGGGCGATGCTGGACCGGGAGGGGGTCGCCTCCGCAGCCGAGGTCGCGATCATCGGCGATGAACGGCAGGTCGAGCGGGAACTCGGCCGCCTCGCCGCCGCGGGTGCGACCCACGTCCTGGCCAACCTGCAGATCGCCGGCGTGGCGGAGCGGGCCCGCACGGTCGAGCTACTCGGCGCGCTGTCCCCGAGTGCCGGATGAGGCCGACTCGCAGCCTTCCCCGGACGACCTCGAACGACGCCCGGGACGCGGAAACGGGCCGGCCGGTGCGGTAGCGTCGGCGCGAGGGGGCCGGCGTGGATGTCGAGGCGAACCTGCGGCTCGTCGTGGGCCTCGGGTTGCTGCTCGCCGCGGCCGTCGCCTGCCTGACCTGGGCGCGGGTGCCGCGGCGCCGGGACGTGCTGACCGCGTCGGCCCGCGCGGTGGTCCAGCTCGCCGTGATCGGCCTCGCGCTGCGAGGGGTGTTCGCCGCGCCGCCGGCCGCGGCTGCCGTGCTCGCCGTCATGCTGGCGGCGGCCGTGGGGACCGCGTCGCGCCGGCTGGCCGGCTTCCCGGCGGTCGTCCGCCGGGTCGGCGTGTCCTGCCTGCTGGGCGCGACGGTCGCCCTGGGCCTGGTCTTCGCCGCCGGCGCGGTGGAGGCGACCGTGCGCAACCTCGTCGCTCTCGCCGGCAGCGTGGTCGGCGGGACGATGACGGCCTGCACGCTGACCGGCCGCCGGCTCGCCGACGGGCTGCGCCGCCGCCGCGACGAGGTGGAGGCGTGGCTGGCGCTCGGCGCGACGCCGCGGCGGGCCGTCGTCGACATCGCCCGCGAGAGCGTCGCCGAGGCGCTCGTCCCGCCGCTCGACCAGACCCGCACCGTCGGGCTCGTCTCGCTGCCCGGGACGTTCGTCGGCGCGCTGCTCGGCGGCGCCTCCCCGGCCGCCGCGGCCCGGTTCCAGGTGATCATCCTGGTCGCCATGCTGACCGCGCAGAGCATCGCGGCGGTGTCGTTGTCCTACTTGCTCGGCGCGCCGGCGCAGCTCCCGCCGGTGGCGGCGGAACCGCCGCCGCGGCCCCCGGCCGGGGGGCGCGGCGGACTGGGCACGTACCTACCCCGATGGCCCCGCCGGCCAGGTGCGCCGCGGCGTGAGCCGCCGTGAGCCGCCGGGTGCGCCGGCCGGCGCGGGTCAGTCCGCGGTGGGCTCGAGCACGAAGACCGGGATCTCGCGCTCGGTCTTGCGCTGGTACTCGGCGTAGTTCGGGAAGGCGGCGACGGCGCGCTCCCACCACTGCGCCTTCTCGTCGCCGGTGACCTCGCGGGCGACGTAGTCGCGCCGGACCGGGCCGTCCTGGAGCTCGACGTGCGGGTCGCCGAGGATGTTGAAGTACCAGACGGGGTGCTTGGGCGCGCCGCCGAGGGAGGCGACCGCCGCGTAGGCGCCGTCGTGCTCGACCCGCATCAGCGGCGTCTTGCGGATCTTGCCGGACTTCGCCCCGCGGGTGGTCAGGACGATGACGGGCAGGCCCTGCAGGACGGTGCCCCGGGTACCGCCGGAGCTCTCGTACTCCTCGACCTGGTCACGGACCCACTGCGCGGGACTCGGCTCATACTCTCCGGTGAGTGGCATGCGTACCAGTCAACACCACCGGGTACCGCGCGGTCGGGTGGACAGGCCGGCTGGCAGGCTGGATGGATGACGGGTGCGCAGGCGACGGACGGGGGCGCCCTCGCCGCGGCCCGGCTGGCGGCTCAGAGATTGACGGGGACACCGGCCCGGGACCCCGTCGACGTCGTCGGACGCCTGCTCGCCGTGCAGGGCCAGGATCCCCGCGGCCTGCGGCTGGCGATCCGGTCCCGGACCCGCGGGTTGCATGCCGCCGACGTCGACCGGGCGCTGTCCGACGACCGGTCGCTCGTCGTGACCTGGCTCAACCGCGGCACCCTGCACCTCGTGCGGGCCGAGGATCACTGGTGGCTGCGGGAGCTGACCGCGCCGGCCATGGCCGCGCAGATCCGGCGCCGGCTGGCGCAGGAGGGCGTCTCGCCGGACGCCGCGGAGCGGGGCGTGGCCCGGATCGAACGTGCGCTGACCGACGACGGCCCCCTGTCGCGCGGCGAGCTGCGGGAACGGGTCGAGGCGGCCGGGGTTCCGACTGCCGGGCAGGCCATGATCTATCTGCTCATCGTCGCCGCGACGCGCGGCCTCGTGGTGCGCGGACCCGTCGTCGGCACCGAGCAGAACTACGTGCTGGTCCGCGACTGGCTCGGCGCGCCGCTGCGGGAGTTCGACCGGGACGCCGCCCTCGCCGAGCTGGCCCGCCGCTACCTCGCCGGACACGGCCCGGCCGACGAGCGCGACCTGGCGCGCTGGGTGGGCCTGCCGCTGCGGGACGCCCGCCGCGGCCTCGCCGCCGTCGCCGCCGACCTGGTGACGCGCGCCGACGGCCGGCTCGACCTGCCCCGTGGCGACGGGCCGGCGCCGGGCCTGCCGGCGCCGCGCCTGCTCGGCCCGTTCGACCCGGTCCTGCACGGCTGGGACGGGCGGGACTGGTTGGGCGCGGCCGGGCGGGCCGTCACGGTCAACGGCATCTTCCGACCGGTGATCCTCGTCGACGGGCGGGCGGCGGGAACCTGGTCGATGCCCGCCGGCCGCGTCGAGCTCGCGCCGTTCACCGACCCGCCGGACTGGGGGCCGGCGGTGGCGGAGGCGCTGCGCGCCGAGGCCGCGGACGTCCGGCGCTTCCTGGCGCCCCGCCCCGGCTGAGCCCAGGCGGGCCGGCGCTGGGGAGGCCGGCGCTCAGGCGGAGACGTTCAGGAGGAGAACAGCATCCGGGCGAAGCCGCCATGCTTGTAATGGCCGCCGTGGCCGTGGCCGCCATGGCCGCCGTGGCCCCACGCGGGCTGGGCGTAGCCGGGCTGTGCGTAGTGCCCCGGCTGTGCGTACGGCGCCGGCGCGGGCGGCGGGGGAGGCGCGGGCTGGGACCACTGCGCCTCGAGCCGGGTGAGGGCCTCCAGCTCGCCGTAGTCCAGGAAGATGCCGCGGCAGCCGTCGCACTGCTCGATCTGGATGCCGTTGCGGTTGTAGGTCCGCATCATCGCGTGGCACTTGGGACACTGAAGCGTGTAGCTCACGGGGCACAACCTGCCGTTCGATGCGGGAGACATCCGACGTCGCCGGTAGCGTACCGACCGCCGTCAGATCATCCGTTGCGCAGTCGGGATCGCGACGCGTCGCCGACCGTCCCCGCGATGCGCGCGCAGGCGTCGACGAAGGCCAGACCGACCTCGTCCGGCCCGGTCTCCGGGTCGGCGGCGAGGTGGGCGGCGACGGCGGTGGCGGCGTACTCGACCGTGAGAGCCCGCGCGGGCAGGTCGAGCGCCGCCCAGGGATCGTCCGGGTCCGCCACCGCCGGGCCGTCGCACGCCGCGTAGGCATCAAGGAAGCGCGCCCACATCTCCACCGGCAACAGGCCGGTCGCGAACCAGGCCGCGGGCCGGGCCAGGTCCCAGGCCGGATCCCCGAGTCCGAGGTCGTCCACGTCGATGATCCGCCAACCGGCCGCGGGCAGGGCGACGAGCTGCCCGAAGTGCCAGTCGCCGTGGATCACAGTGGTGGGCCGCCCGGCCCGGATCGCGGGCGGGGACGGCGGCGTCGTCGAGGCGAGCGCGGGCGGGGGCGTCGACGGCGAGGGCTCGGTCAGTGTGGCCCAGGCGGCGAGGACGGGATCGACGAGCGGGTGGCCGACATGGCGGCGTAACCGGGTCACCCGGTCGGTGAGTCGGCGCAGCACCGTGGCCGGCGGCAGCTCGGTCAGGTCCGTCGGGCTCACCGGGACGCGGTGCAGCCGGGCCAGCAACGCCGCGGCCTGCTCCCAGGGAGCGTCGTCGGCGTCTTCGGTCCCCAGGTTCGCCCCGGCCGGCCAGGCGCTGACCTGGTGCGCGCCGAGGCGAACCGCGTACGTTCCCGGCGCGGGCGCCAGCTCCAGCGGGGTGAGCAGCACGGGGCGCAGGGCTGGCCGGGCGGCGAAGCGCAACCGGGCCGCGAGATGGTCCGGATCGGCGGTGTCGGCGTGTGCCTTGAGAACCACCTCGCCGCAGCGCACGATCAGCCGGTCGTCGCGCCGCGACACCACGGCGGGCGGGCCGCCGGCCTGGTCCGGGCGCAGCCGGTCGGCGAGCCGCGCCATGCCCGCCAGCAGCGCGGCCTCCGCGACGTCCGGGCCGCTCACCTCGGTCGGGCCGCTCACCTCGGTCGGGCCGTTCACCTCGGTCGGGCTCAGCGGGCTGGCTTGCGCAGGCGCCAGATGCACTCGGACGGCCACCGCCGGGCCCACGCCTCGTCACCCCGCTCGGGTTGCTCGGCCCGCTCCCGGGTCGACCCGCCCGCAGCCTCCACGTCGTACACCTGCTGCCCGTCGCGGCCGTCGTGGGCCGGCGCCGACGGGCGCGGCTCCAGCAGGTCCTCGATGACGAGACCGCAGTCCCGGAACAGCCTGATCCACGCGCCGTAGGGCAGGTTCGCGCTGACCAGGCCGTCCGCCTCGGGCAGCAGGCGAAGCGCGAAGTAGTCCCGGATCAGGCGGGTGCCGGGGGTGTCCCGGCCCGGCCGCACGGTGATCTCGTAGATCGGGCTGACGTGGCTGAAGGCCAGCAGGCCACCCGGGCGCAGCACCCGCGCCGCCTCCGGCATCGCCCGCAGCGGGTCGGCGAAGCAGAACGCGCCGTGATCGGCGAAGACGATGTCGAACGACTCGTCGGCGAAGGGCACCGACTCCGCGCTCGCCTGTACCAGCGGGAAGGTCAGCCCGGTGTCCGCGGCGAGCTTGCGGCTGTGCAGGAGCTGCCGCTCCGACAGGTCGAGCCCGACCGCGCGGGCGCCCCGGCGGACCAGCGCCGTCGACCACTGCCCCCCGCCACACCCCATCTCCAGCACGTCCCGCCCGGCGACCTCGCCCAGCACGCCCAGGCTGGACTCCGGGATCGCCCACAACCCCCAGGAGATGTCGCCGGTGAACGCCTGCCGGCGGATCTGCGGGGCGTTCAGGCGCTGGTAGTCGTCGGAGATTTCGTTCCACCGAGCCCGGTTGGTGCGTACATGGGCGTTGCCGTCGATCATCCTGGCCTCGTCCTTCTCCCGGCGGACGCGGCTCGGCGTTCCACCCGCGCCGCCGCAGGGCGGGCTCGGGTCAGGACGGGGCGGACCGGGATGCCGGGTCGCCGGGCGGGGATCATCCCGATCGGCGGCTGTCGTGATGGATCAGATCGCTCGATCGGTCATCGTATGAGACCGGGACGAACGCGGACGTCCGGTGTCCCGCCGCGCCCGAGCGGGGCCCTTCTGGCCGCCAGTCCGACTGGTGATCCGGGGATGGCGGCGAAGGAGTCGATCTGCCCGCCGTGGCGTGCCTCGCCGCCGTGGCTGCGGTCCATCCTTCGCTGCCCGGATGGCGGTTTGAGGCCCGCGGGCCGTGGCCGCCCCGTGCCGAGAAACCGCGGACCGGCCCCTTCGGGAATGGTTCAAAGCGCGCCGATCCGGCATCGCATGATCGGCGTCGGACGGTCGGAAGGCGTGTTGTCTCATGCGTCTGCCGATATCCGGACAGCCTGGACGGAATTCGGTGCGTCGGGCACGCTCGATCGCGTGGCGAGGGAGCGCAAGAGATCCAGCCGGTACTTCCGGCCGCCCGATGAGCAGCTCGTCCTGGGCCTCATGACCTGCCCGTCCTGCAACGGGACCCGGTACCAGACCCGTCCGCAGGCCGAGGTCGACGAGGACGGACTTTTCGACGGTGATGCCAACATCAAATGTCGGGAATGCGGGGGTAGCGGAAAGGTCCCGCCGCGATGAAAAGGTCGGTGCCGGTACAGGCGGATTTCATCTACCTTCGGTGCCCGGAACACCGGGGTCGTCAGCCTCGCCAGGNCCTGAAGACGATGCTGCGGCCCGGTGCGGAATGTCCGCGGTGCCGCATGGTGCAAGCGCCGGACCCGCCCGGCTCGGGCGACCGGCCGGGCAAGCCCGGACACCCGGCGGACGGCGGCCCGGCTCCGTCGGCGTGAGCGGGCGGAGCGGGCCGCCCGAGTGTCAGCCCTTGGGGTCGGCGACGGCTGTCGCGGTGCGCGTGTTGCCGGCGACCGTGGCGCGGACGGTGACGGTCGCGCCCTGGCGGATGTCGGTGACCTTCGCGGACTTCCCGTCGGCGCGGAACCTCGTGTCGCCGTCGATGACGTAGCTGGCCGCGTAACCGTCCTCGCTGGTCACACTGATCGAGGTCGCGCTGATCGCGGTCACCTTGCCACGCTGCCCGTCGACGACCTGGAAGCCCTTGGCCGTCTTGATGGTCGCCTCGCCGTGCAGGCCGCGCTCGGCCAGGCGGTGCTCGCGCCGCAGCCGGCGTGCCTCGGCCGGCTTCGGGCGGTCCTCGGTGGACGGCGGCACCGCCGCGGAGGTCGGTGCCGCCGCGGCGGTCTGCGCTACCGGCACCGGCGCGGCGGACGCGGCCGTACCGCTGAACCCGAGACCAACCCCCAGGCCGAGCCCGAGTAGCCCCGCCGCCGCCACGCCCGCACCCCGCCGTCCCGTCAGGAATTTGCCCATCTCTGCCGTCCTTTCCCGATGGCGCCCGCACGCCGTGCCTGAACCCGGCGACCCGCACACGGTCGCCCGACCGATCCGGCGTCGCGCGCCGCTGCGGCGCGCTGGCAGACCCACGATGCGACGGCCGCATGTGAGCGGGATGCGAACGCGGTCGGGAACGAATCTCAGTCGGCGGGAACCAGCGCCGGGGAGGCCTCCCGCTCCAGGGCGGCCTCGCGGGCGATCGTCTCCAGGGCGGACCGGGACGGCGCATCGCCCGCCCGGTAGATGACCAGGCGCTGGTCGGGATCCTGCATCGGACAGAGGACCTCGAACTCGACGCAGACGGGTCCCAACCGGCCGTGCCGCAGCCGCTTGCGCCCGCGTCCGTTGACCCGGACGTCACGCATGGCCCACAGCCGGGCGAACTCGGCGCTGCCCGTCGTCAGGTCGTCGACCAGACGGATCAGCGATGGATCATCGGGATGAGCACCCCACGCGGCGCGCAGGTCCGCGATCCCCTCGCGCAGGATCTGCTCCCGGTCCCGGTAGAACTCCAGCAGGGCGGGATGCAGCACGCACAGCCACAGGGTGTTGCGCTGGCGGTCCGGCAGCGCGCCGAAGTCGAGCTGCATCAGCCCGGCCATCTCGGGGTTCCAGGCGAGAATGTCGAAACGGTGGTCGAACAGCATGGCCGGCAGCGGGGACAGGTCGTGCACGAGGCGGGCCAGTGGATGCGCGTTGCCTGTGCCGTCGACGGAACCGTGGTCGACCCGTGCTCGGGCCGCCGCCGCAGTCGGGCGCAGCCGGGCCAGATCGAACAGGTAGGCCCGCTCGTCCGGGCTGAGCCGCAGGGCGAGGGCCAGCGCGTCGAGCACCTCGGGGGAGGGGTGCAGGCGGCCCTGCTCCACGCGGGTGACGTAGTCGACGCTGACGCCGGCCAGTTCGGCGAGCTCCTCGCGACGCAGCCCGGGGGTGCGCCGCGAGCGGCGCCGGCCGGCGGGCCCGGCCGCCTCGACGGGCGACGTCCGCTCGCGGCGGTCGCGCAGGAAGACGGCCAGTTCGCGTGCAGCGTCCATCCTCGTCGTGTCGCGTGCAGCGTCCATCCTCGTCGTGACCTCCGCGATCTCCGGGATCCAGGCCGCCGGTTTCCTGGGAGAGACCTTCCCAGGAAACATCTTCCCTTCCCGCCGTCCCCGCTCGGGCGCAACGTGGACGGCGGCCGCGAACGATGACGTCCGTGGCCGTGAACCCGCCCAGACGGAGGAATTCGCTGTGCCCCTGGCTCTCGATCACTATCGCCTACTCGGCCGCTCCGGCCTGCGCGTCTCGCCGCTGGCCCTCGGCACGATGACCTTCGGCGCCGACTGGGGCTGGGGGGCGGACACCGACGAGGCACGCCGGATCTTCGACGCCTACGTCGACCGCGGCGGCAACTTCGTCGACACCGCGAACCAGTACACCGACGGCACCGCGGAGCACCTGCTCGGCGAGTTCGCGGTCGGCCGGCGCGAACAACTCGTCCTGGCCACGAAGTACACGGTCACCCGGCGTCCCGGCGACCCGAACTCCGGCGGGAACCACCGCAAGAGCATGGTCGGCTCGGTCGAGGCGAGTCTGCGCCGGCTGCGTACCGATCATCTGGACCTGCTCTACCTGCACGCGTGGGACGGTTCCACTCCCGTCGAGGAGGTGTTGCGGGCGATGGACGACCTCGTTCGCGCCGGCAAGGTGCTCTACGTCGGGATCTCGGACACCCCCGCCTGGCAGGTGGCCCGGATGCAGGCGATCGCCGATCTACGCGGTTGGTCGCCGCTGATCGCCCTGCAGATCGAGTACAGCTTGGTCGAGCGGACCGGAGAACGCGATCTCATCCCGATGGCCGCGGAGATGGGCCTGGGAGTCGTCCCGTGGTCGCCGCTGGCCAGCGGAGTGCTCACCGGCAAGTACTCCCGGGCCGACCTGGAGGTGGGCGCCGGGGAGGCGTCCGCGGCAGGAACACGCCGTAACGTCGCCGCCGCGAGCGGCGCGCTGACCGAACGCTCTCTCGGCATCGCCGACGTCGTCGCGGGGGTCGCCGGTGAGCTGGGCGTGACGTCGTCGCAGGTGGCCCTGGCCTGGGCGCTGCGGCGGCCGGCGGTGACCGCGCCGATCATCGGTGCCCGCACCCTCGACCAGCTCACCGACAACCTGGGTGCGCTCGACGTTGTGTTCACCGACGATCAGCTCACCCGCCTCGACCAGGCCAGCGCGGTCGAGCTCGGTTTCCCGCACGCCTTCCTGACGCTCCCGATGACCAGAGCCGTCATGTTCGACGGGATCCAGATCGAGGGCGTCACCGCCTGACTGCGCGCCGAGCCGTCCGTCGGGAGGCCGCAGACCCTGCGCCGGCCTTCCCGATGGACGGGTTACTGGAAACTGACCGCGGTCGGCCGGACCGCGTAGGCCACCCGGTGCGGCGCGTCCGCGGGCGGCCCGTCGAGCTTCATCGCATAGCGGTCGGCGAGCCGCATGAAGAACTCGGCGTTCGGATCGGGGTCGATCCGCTCGACGACACCGCGGATCTCCAGGTACCGGTAGGGCGCCTCCGGATCGTTGACGGACACCGCCACTTGCGGCGTCGCCGTGACGTTGCGGTACTTCTGCCGGGTCGTGGTGTTCGTGAACCACAGGAACGTGCCGTCCCAGAGCACCCACATCGGGTTCACCTGAGGGGTGCCATCCGGCCGGATCGTGGCGAGGTGGCCGAACAGCGGGCGCTCCAGCAGATCGCGATGGCTCGCGGGGATGACTGTCATGACTCGAAGATATATCAGTACTCTGATGGTCTGTCCGTGGCCCCCGCCCGCCCGAAGAGAGGAATCGGACGCGGAAACCTCTCGGGAGGTGAGTCATCCTGGGCCCGTGCTGGCCGAACGGGTCCATCGCCGCCGCACTCCCAGCCCAAGACGCGGGCCGGGAGAGGGTGCCGCCCGCCACGCAATGATCAACGCCCTGACCTGCGCAGTTGCATCACCGCCGGACCGCTGTAATGATCAAGGTGCACACCGCTCAGGCGGCACCACTGACCTGCAGCTTTACCATGGGGTCCGTGATCATCCCTGGAGGGATCGCAACGTGGGCTGGTACGGCCGGCACGACGACCAGCCGGTCCGTGATCATCCCTGGAGGGATCGCAACCCCGGCGTCTCGCGCTGGCTGGCCGCGTGCCGATGGTGAGTAGCGCCCCGGGGTGAGCGGGCAGCCCGTGATCATTCCTGGAGGGATCGTGACGCGCCGGGGTGGGGGCGTGACTGCGGGATCCGTCAGAGGTTGGGGAACCGCTCGATCCAGCGGCGCTGCCAGGGGGTCTCGACAGCACGCGGGTGATGGTGCGCGCGGGTCCAGGCGACGGCGTCGGCGGGGGACAGGCCGGCCAGCACGGCGAGACAGGCGAGGGCGGTCCCGGTGCGGCCGACCCCGCCGCCGCAGGCGAGCTCGGTCCGGTCGGACGTCCGCGTGTGCGCGTGCAGCGCGCGGATGCGGGCGGCGGCCGTCGCGGGATGGCGCGGGAGGAGGAAGTCCGGCCAGTCGATCCACTCGTGCTGCCAGGTCAGCTGACCGTCATGCCGCCGTCGCAGGCGGGCGCCGCCCAGATAGAGGCCGCGATCGGGGAGTGGTCCCGGTGGTGGGGGGNGACGCAGCCCGCGGGGCCGGATCCAGCCACCGTCCGGCAGCCGGATCGCCCCGGGCAACTCGCTCGCCCTCGACGACCCGCTCGCCCCGGGCAGTGCGATGGCGCCGGGTGGCTCGGCGCTGCCCTCGTCGGGGCGGGCGGATGCATCGGCGGATCGGATCGGTCCGGACGACGCGCGTGCGGGCGAGGCCGCTGCGGAGGACTCCGGGCCGGCGTCGGTTGGATGGGCCGGCGGAACATTGGCACCGCCGGGGGGTGCGCCGGCTCCCCTGGAGGTGGTGGCCGGGGGTTCGGGCCGCCGGATGGTGGCCGGCCCGACGGTGCCCGGCGCCGTATCCACGCCGATCGGGTCGGCGCCTGGAGTGCCGGATGTGTCTGGGGCGCTGGGAGTGCCGAGGGCGTTGGGGGTGCCACCGGGCACGATGCCGGTCAGGGGTCCTCCGATCCGCGGTAGCCTCGGATCAGTGTGGCCCTCCCGGCCATCCGTGGGTCGCCCACCCCAGCCGAGTCGAGCGGGCGCAGTGAGGACCGTGGCAGCCAGATCCCGCCCGGTCGACGCGGGAGCCGAGCGGCTCGGCCTGGCGATCAAGCGGGCCGAACAGGTGCTGATCGCGGAGAAGACCAGGGTGCTGCGGCCGTTCGGCCTCACCGTGCCGCAGTACGCGGCGATGGTCGCGATCGCCGCCACTCCGGGCATCTCCGGCGCGCGGGCCGCCCGGCAATGCCACGTCACGCCGCAGACGATGGCCGTCGTGCTGGCCGCTCTGGAGGCGAAGGGGCTGATCGAGCGGCAGCCGTCCGACGACCACGCGCAGGTCCTCGTCACCCGCCTGACCCGGGTCGGCCATGCGCTGTTCCGGCGCGCCGACGCGGCGGCACTCGCGGTCGAGGAACGGCTCGCCGCCGCGTTCAGCGACACCGAGCTCGTTACTCTGCGGGAGCTGCTCGTCCGGGCGGCCGAGGCGATCCCGGCCCCGGCCGCAGCCGGCTGACATCCCGCCTCGCGGCGCCGGCATCCCGCCTCGCGGCACGGACATCCGCCTCGCGGCACAGCCGACGACCGCCCGGCGGGAGCTCGTCCCGACCGGGCGGTCGTGTGGTGGTGCGGGCGGCTGCGGCCTACGCGGCCTGTGCCGTGCGACGGCGTGGTCTAGACCCGGGTGGGTTCCCGGCTCTCCGTGCCCTGCGGCGGTACCTGGGTGCGGGCCGCGCCCGTCCAGGACGGTGCCTCGCCGGCCTGGGGCGGCAGCGACGGGGCGAAGTTCTCCCCGAGCCGCTCCAACGCCGCGCGGGCGAAGATCTGCTGCTGGGTGACCGTGCGCTCCGACCGGCCCCGGCCGATGAAGCTCACCGTCCAGTGCAGCAGGGTGGTCAGGCGGTGCTTGAAGCCGATGATGTAGACGAGGTGCACGGCCAGCCAGACCAGCCAGGCGAAGAAGCCGCTGAACTGGATGTTGCCGATCTTGGCCACCGCGCTGAACCGCGAGATGGTGGCCATGCTGCCCTTGTCGTTGTACTTGAACGGGTGTCCGGTCTGCTTGCCGGCGACCCAGGCCTGGATCTCCTTGGCCGCGTGCCGGCCGCCCTGGATCGCGACCTGGGCGACACCCGGCAGCCGGTTGAGGCTCATCATGTCGCCGATGACGTAGATCTCCGGGTGGCCCGGGAGAGTGAGGTCGGGGAGCACCTCGACGCGGCCGGCGCGGTCGATGCCGGCGCCGGTCTGCTCGGCGAGCTGCTTGCCGAGCGGGCTTGCGGCGACGCCGGCGGCCCAGACCTTGCAGACCGAGTCGATCCGCCGGCGGGTGCCGTCGCTGTCCTCGACCTCGATGCCGGTGGCGTCGACGTCGATGACCTTGGCGCCGAGCTGCACCTCGACGCCGATCTTCTCCAGCTTGTCGGCGGCCTTCGCGCCGAGCCGCTCCCCGAAGGGCGGGAGCACGGCGGGCGCGGCGTCGAGCAGGATCACCCGGGCCTTGGTGGGGTCGATGCTGCGGAAGTCGCGCCGCAGCGTGCGTCGCGACAGCTCGGCGATCTGGCCGGCCATCTCCACGCCGGTGGGGCCGGCGCCGACGACGACAAAGGTCAGTAGCCGCTCGATGTCGGCCGGGTCGGTCGAGCCCTCGGCGAGCTCGAACATGCCGAAGATCCGGCCGCGCAGCTCGAGGGCGTCGTCGATGCTCTTCATGCCCGGGGCGTGGGTGGCGAACTGGTCGTTGCCGAAGTACGACTGCCCGGCGCCGGCAGCGACGACGAGGCTGTCGTAGGGGTGGACCGTCGTCCGGCCGAGCAACTGCGACGTGACGGTCTTCGCCTGCACGTCGATGGTGGTCACGTCGCCCAGGACGACGTGGGCGTTCTCCTGGCGGCTGAGCACCTCGCGGGTGGTCGGGGCGATCTCGCCCTCCGACAGGATGCCGGTCGCCACCTGGTAGAGCAGCGGCTGGAACAGGTGATGGGTGGTCTTTGCGACGAGGGTGATCTCGACGGGCGCCTTGCGAAGAGCCTGCGCGGTGAACAGGCCCCCGAAGCCCGAGCCAATGATCACTACGCGGTGCGGGGAGCTCTGCCGCCCCTCGAGCCGTTCCGGTTCGTCGGCATGCCCTGTGCGGGCGCTGTCCGTGCTCACGATCCTTCTCCGCTCAACCTCTTGACTCCCAGCGGTGCCCGTTGGCGCCGCGGAGACCTTATCCCCGATAGCACGTCGGTCTCCACTAACTATTTTCCGCCGTATACCGGCTGCCGGATCGTGTTCATCGTCACCCCCGAGTCCGAAACATCGACTACGGACTATGTGGCGTGGAACACACTTCCGGCGGCGGGCGGTAGGCTTAGCCCGGACCTTGATCGACGAGTGCGGCCGGTCCCACTACCGGTCGCTGGGGAGGCGCCGCGTGCCGGCTCGGAAATACGGCCCGACGGCGCCCGCAGTCGACCATACCGTCCGCAGCCTGGCCGAGGTCGACGGGGATCTGTCGGGGCAGGCGCATGATCACGTCGCCTTCGTCGACCTCGACCTGACCGAGGTGCCGACCACGGGCGCGGTTCTGGACTCGTGCACCTTCCGCGGGGTCCGGTTCAACGCATCGGGTTATTCAGATACCGCTTTCATCAACTGCGTGTTCGTCCGGTGCTCCTTCTTCGACACGAGCTTCGACGCGTGCAAGTTCACCGGCAGCCTGTTCGACGGATGCACGCACGACCTCATGAAGGTCAGCGGCGGGGATTGGTCCTTTGTTGGTCTGTCGCGGGCAAAACTGAGTCGTACGTCCTTCGTCGGGGTCCGGATGCGGGAGGCCGACCTGACCGGTTCGCGCTGTGATGGCGCCACGCTGCGTGACAACGATCTCTCCGGTGCGTTGTGGGACGGGGCCGACCTGTCCGGCGCCGACCTGCGCGGCAGTGACCTGTCCGCGCTGGATCCACTGGCCGTCACGCTGCGGGGCGCCCGCATCGATCCCTGGCAGGCCATCGTCGTCGCGACCGCGCTCGGCCTCGCGGTGGACTGACCAGCGCGTCGCCCCGAGCGCCTGGTCGCGCGCCGTCGGCGCAGGTCTGTGCAGGTCTGCGCAGGTCGGCGGCCTGCTGGCAGCCGTCGTCCCCCCTCGCGGGAATTGCTCACGATGCCTATCGTGCGGATAGGGAAGGTGGGCGGTGTATGGATCTCGATCCCCTGGTCACGCTCGCGGGGTTCGTCGTCGGAACCGTCGTCGGGATGACCGGCATGGGCGGCGGCGCGCTGATGACGCCGGTGCTGGTGTTGCTGTTCGGCGTCCAGCCGCTCGCCGCCGTGTCCAGCGATCTGGTCGCCTCGGCGGTGATGAAGCCGGTCGGTGCCACCGTGCACCTGCGCCGCGGCACGGTCCACCGGCGCCTGGTCGGCTGGCTGTGCCTGGGCTCCGTGCCGGCCGGCTTCTGCGGCGTGCTCATCCTGCGGGCGCTCGGCGACGGGGACGCCGTCCAGGAACGGATCAAGGTCACCATGGGGGCGCTGCTCGTCCTCGCGGCGGCGGGGATGCTCGCGAAGTCCCTGGTCGACCGCGGCCGGCCGCCGGCGCCTGCGGGCGAGGTCGGCATCCGGCCACGCCCGCTGCCGACCGTCCTGATCGGCGCCATCGGCGGGCTGGTCGTCGGGCTGACCTCGGTGGGTTCCGGCTCGCTCATCGTCGTGATGCTGCTCGGTCTCTACCCGCGCATCCGGTCCTCTCAGCTCGTCGGCACCGACCTCGCCCAGGCGGTGCCCCTGGTGGCCGCCGCCTCGCTGGGGCACCTGCTGTTCGGCGACTTCCAGCTCGGCCTGACCGGTTCGCTGCTGCTCGGCTCCCTGCCCGGGGTCTACCTGGGGGCGCGGGTCTCCGCCGGCCCGGCGACGAGCCGGATCATCCGCCCCGCGCTCGTCGTCGTGATCTCGCTCAGCGGTCTGAGGCTGGTCGGCGTGCCGACGGTCTGGCTCGGCGGGATCCTGTTCGCGATGCTCGGTACGGCGGTGGTCGTCGTAGCGATGCAGCATCGCCGCCGGGCCGCTGCCGGGGCCGGCCTGGCCGAAGACCCGACCGGGAGGGCCGCGGTCGCGACGATCGGGCTCGGCGCGCGGTCGGTCGGGCTCGGCGCGCGGTCGGTCGGGCCGCCTACGGCCGTGGGCGTCGCCCGGGATCGGTGGGAAATCGCCGACGTGCGGGTGCTCACCGCGTCCACGGCGGGGATTCCGGCCGGGGTGGCGGTGGGGATCTCAGCCGCGCAGCGGGTCGCGGGCGAACGCCGCCATCCCCGCGGCGAAGCCGACCTGCGCCCGGTAGCCGAGCAGCTCGGCGGCGCCGACCGATGAGGCGACGATGTGCCGCACGTCACCGATCCGGTATCCACCGGTCACGACGGGTGGCGGTCCGCCGACGGCGTGGGCCAGCGCGTCCGCCATGTCCCCGACGGTGTGCGGTGCTCCCGAGCCGACGTTCAGGGGCGTGAGCCGGCCGGGCAGGTCCNGGNCGCGTGCCGCCAGCAGGTTGGCGCGCGCGACGTCGTGGACGTGAACGAAGTCCCGCAGTTGGCCGCCGTCCTCGAACACCTGGGGTGCGCGCCCGGCCGCCAGGGCGCTGCGGAAGATCGACGCGACCCCGGCGTACGGGGTGTCCCGCGGCATCCGCGGACCGTACACATTGTGGTAGCGCAGGGCCATGACGGTGCCCCCGGTCGCGGCGGCCCAGGCGGCGGCCAGGTGCTCCTGGGCCACCTTGGTCGCCGCGTAGACGTTGCGGGGATCGATCGGGGCGTCCTCGCGGACGGGGATGGACGCGAGCTGCCGGTGGCAGCGCGGGCAGGGTGGCTCGAACCGCCCGGCGTCCAGGTCGGCGCGCACCCGCGGGCCGGGGCGCAGCGCCCCGTGCTCGGCGCAGCGGTAGCCGCCCTCGCCGTAGACGACCATGGAGCTGGCCAGCACGAGGCGCCCGATCCCGACGCGGGCCATCGCGGCGAGCAGCACGGCCGTGCCGAGATCGTTGTTCGTGGCGTACGCCGGCAGGTCGTCGAGGTCCACCCCCAGGCCCACCATGGCGGCCTGGTGGCACACGACGTCGACCCCGTCGAGCGCGGCCTCGACCTGGCCGCGGTCGGTGACGTCGCCGACGACGAGTTCGGCGCGGTCGTTCACCGCGGGGACGTTCCGGTGCACCGCCGGCAGCAGGGCGTCGAGGATCCTGACCTCGTCGCCGGCCGCGACCAGCGCGTCCACGACATGGGAACCGATGAAACCGGCGCCGCCGGTGACAAGAACCCGCATGTCGCCGACGCTATCCGCGCCGAGCGCCGCCGGATCTTACGAACCGCGGACGGTGGCGCGCCGCCCGCCCCGGCGTCAGGACGTCGGGAGGGCCACGACGAAGCGGCAACCTCCCGGCTGGTTGTGCACGCTGACGGCGCCGCCGTGCGCCTCGATGATCCCACGCACGATCGCCAGGCCGATGCCCGAGCGTGTCCGCGGCTGCCCCGGGCCGTCGTCGCCGGCCGGGGTCCGCGCGGGCTCCCCGCGGAAACCCAGGTCGAACACCCGGAGGAGGTCCTGCGGCGGGATGCCGCCGCAGCGGTCCGCCACCGAGAACAGCGCCTGATCCGCGGCCATGGTGGCGGTGACCTCCACCGTCCCATCGTCCGGGGTGTGCCGGATGGCGTTGACCAGAAGGTTCGTCAGGGCCCGTCCGACCTCGGCGGCATCGGCGTCGACGAAGCCGAGATCGTCGGCCTCGCCGCGGACGACGACGCCGCGCGCCCGCGCGATCGGATCGACGGCCGCGACCGCATCCGACACCACGTCCGCGACGCGCACCTTCGCCAGGCTCAGCCGCAGCGCCCCGGCCTGCAACCGGGCCAGCTCGAACAGGTCGTCGACCATCCCGGTGAGTCGCTCGGTCTCGGTGAGCATCCGGCGGTGGTAGCGGTCGGTCGTCTCGGCATCGGTGATCAGGCCGTCCTCGAACGCCTCGGCCATCGCCCGGATCCCCGCCAGCGGGGTCCGCAGATCGTGGCTGATCCACGCGACCAGCTCCCGCCGGCTTGCCTCCAGGGCCCGTTCGCGGGCGAATGACTCGACCAGCCGGGTGTTCGTCGCGTCCAGCGTGGCGGCGAGCGTGGCGAGCTCCGTCGTCGGGACGCGCCCGGCGCCCCGGTAGCCGGGGTCGCCGAGGGTCGCCGCCGCCCGGGTGAGGGCACCGGTCCCGGCCACGACCGGACGCCCGACGCGCAGCGCGAAGGCGGAGGCGACCGTCGCCGAGACCGTGACGATGATCATTACCAGTCGCAGGTCGTGCGCGGAAAGGAACATCATCCGCGCCGTGACGGCGACGCCCACGACGACCGCGACGATCGGCCATACGCACAGTGCCGCGGCCATCGCCCACAGCGGCCGGCGGCGCAGCGCGAGCAGCAGCGGTACGCCGCTGATGGCGCCGGCCGTCGAGCAACCCAGCGCGATCCCGGCGACCTCCAACTCGGCGATCATCGCATCCCCGCGCTCCCTGGCCCGCCGCCGCTCATCCCGCCTGCCGCGGGTCGCCCGGCGACGCCTCTGCGTCGGCCACCGCCGGCGACGTCTCCGCGTCGGCCACCGCCGGTGGGGCGTCGTAGCGGTAGCCGACGCCCCACACGGTGACGAGCAGGCGGGGGGCGGTCGGATCGTCCTCGATCTTCTCCCGTAGCCGGCGGATGTGCACGGTCACCGTCGACGGGTCGCCGTAGCTCCAGCCCCACACCTGCTCGAGCAGCTCGACGCGGGTGAAGGCGTGGCCGGGCCGGCGTAGCAGGAAGGCCAGCAGGTCGAACTCGCGCACGGTGAGGCCGAGTGGCACCCCGTGGCGGGTCGCGGTCCGCGCCGCCGGGTCGATGACCAGGGGGCCGGCCCGCAGGACGCCGGGCTCCGGGGCGGCGGCGGACTCGGCCGCCCGCCGCAGCACCGACCGCACCCGCAGGGTCAGCTCCCGCGGGGAGAACGGCTTCGTCACGTAGTCGTCGGCACCGACCTCCAGGCCGGTGATCCGGTCCGCCTCGTCGGCCCGCGCGGTCAGCATGATGACGGGAACGGGTTGGCGCGCCGTGAGCCGGCGGAAAACCTCGAGGCCGTCGATACCGGGCAGCATCAGGTCGAGGACGACGAGGTCGGGCGGGCGGGCCTCGGCGGCGCGCAGGGCGGCCGGACCGTCCGCGGCGCGGTCGACGTCGAAACCGGCGTTGCGCAGGTAGCGGTCGACGACCTCGGCGACGAGGGCGTCGTCGTCGACGACGAGGACGCGGGCCATACGGCCACGATAGGCACCCCCGGCCCGCCTGCGCCCCGCCCGGCGCGGATGTTCCCCGCTTCGTAATGTCCTGCGGACGGCGGGGATCGCCGGGTGCCCGCCCGGGGGCCGACCGGTCGCGGTCGGCGGCGCGCCCGACCGCCTCCGCCGCACCGACGAGCCAGGTCAGCGGGCCGATACTCGGCGAGGGCCGTCCTCGTTCCGTAATGATCGATCATGGTTGCCCGGCACTACAGTCCCGATCATGTTGACGGAAAGTGATGACGGCCGGACGCCGGTGGACGTCGTCCTGCCCTGCCTGGACGAGGCCGGGGCGCTGCCCTGGGTGCTCGACCGGATCCCGGCGGGCTACCGGGCGATCGTGGCCGACAACGGGTCGCGCGACGGATCCGCCGAGGTTGCCCGTGGCCGGGGCGCGACGGTCGTCGCCGTGCCCGAGCGCGGCTACGGGGCGGCCGTGCACGCGGGCCTGCTGGCCGCGGACGCCGACGTCGTCTGCGTGTGCGACGCCGACGCCTCGCTCGACCCGGCGCGGCTGCCCGACCTCGTGGCCCTGCTCGCCACCGACCTGGTCGACCCCACCGTCGGCCGCGCCGACCTGGTCCTCGGCCGGCGCCGCCCGACCTCGCTGCGGGCCTGGCCGCCGCCCGCCCGGCTCGGCAATGCCGCCGTCGCCCGCCGCCTGCGCCGACGCGGCGTGCCGGTGCGCGACCTGGGGCCGATGCGGGCCGCCCGGCGCGCCGACCTGCTCGCCCTGTCGATCGCGGACCGCCGCTTCGGCTACCCGCTGGAGCTGCTGCTGCGCGCCGCCCAGGCGGGCTGGCGCATCGCCGAGACGGACGTCGCCTACACCCCCCGGATCGGCCGGTCCAAGGTCACCGGGACGCCGCTCGGTGCCGCCCGCGCCGTCCGGGACATGTCGACGCTGCTGGCGCGCCTGCCGTGAGGCTGCTCGTGATGGCGAAGGAGCCGGTGCCCGGCCGGGTGAAGACCCGGCTCACCCCGCCGCTGCGCCCGGAGCAGGCCGCGGCCGTCGCGGCGGCGGCGCTCGCCGACACCCTCGCCGCCGTCGCGGCCCTCACCGCCCGGCCCGGATTCGCCGACCTGCGTCCCGTGCTCGTCCTCGATGGCGCCGCCGGCCCGTGGCTGGCCACGGCCGGCGGCTTCGGCGGGCTGGCGGTGGCGGCCCAGACGGCCGGCCCGTTCGATGCCCGCCTGGCCGCCGCCTTCGCTGCCGAGACCGGTCCGGCGCTGCTCATCGGCATGGACACGCCGCAGCTCACCGCCGACCTGCTGGCCGCCTCCTGCCAGGCACTGCGTTCGGCCGACGCGGTGTTCGGCCCCGCGACCGACGGCGGCTGGTGGGCCCTGGGCCTCGCCCGACCCGACGGCGACCTTCTGCGCGGCGTGCCCACGTCCCGCCCCGACACCGGCGCCCGCCAGCGTGCCCGACTCGGCGCCGCCGGACTCGACGTGACGGTGCTGCCGACGCTGCGGGACGTCGACACCGCGGCCGACGCGACGGCGGTCGCCCGGCTCGTCCCCGGCGGCCGGTTCGCCGCAGCGTGGCGCGCGGCGGACACCCGCGCCGGCCTGGACGCTCGGCGCGCGCCCGGTGCGTCCGCGACCGCTGCCGCGACGCGGTGACCGCGGGACAGGCGACCGCGGGACAGGCGATCGCGGCGGCGGGCGACGGATGGGAACCGACTGACATCTACGAGGCGGGACTGCGCTCCACCGCCGGCCGCCTGTGGGCGCACCATCCGGACGGGCGGCGCATCCCGCTGCCGGTGCACCGGTGGCGGGGAACCTCCCCGCCGCATTCCGAGCCCGAGGCAGCGGCCGCCCTGAGCGGTGTCACTGTCGAGGGTGCTGCCGGTGCGGGTGCCGACGCCGGCGCCGCTGGTGGTGGGGCGCTGGCGGCCGGGGATCTGTCTCTGCTGTGGCACTGCGCGGGGCCGACCCTCGACGTGGGCTGCGGGCCCGGGCGGCTGGCTGCGGCGCTCGCCGCCCGCGGGGTGCCGGCGCTCGGCATCGACGTCGCGCCGCTCGCCGTGCGGCTGAGCCGGCAGGCCGGGGCCGTCGCGCTGCGGCGTGACGTGTTCGGCCGGCTGCCGGCCGAGGGTCGCTGGGTCGCGCTGCTGCTGGCCGACGGAAACATCGGCATCGGCGGGGATCCGGTGCGCCTGCTGCGCCGCGCCGGGCAGTTGCTCGCCCCGACCGGCCAGGTGCTCGTCGAGGTCGAGCCGCCGGGGACTCCGACCGGGCCCGTCCGGCTCCGGCTGGAGGACGCCACCGGCCGCATCTCCAAGCCGTTCGCCTGGTGTCTGGTCAGCCTGAACGAGCTGGCTGTTCTCGCGCCGGCCGCCGGCCTGCTCGTCGCCGGGTCCTGGCAAAGCGCCGGCCGCCACTTTGCCGCCCTGGGCCGCGACCGGCGCCCGGACGCCCGCGCCGCGCCGCCACCGCCCGGCCTGCCATGATGAGCGCGGCGCCGGCCCAGACCGCGCCGAGGACGATGGCGAGGTTGCGGCCGTAGGCCAGCGGGTTCACCGAGGGGTTGTCCGCGGACCCGCCGTAGCCGCGCCACAGCGGTAGCGACGCCAGCGCCACCGACCCGCTGACGAGAAGCGCGCCCTGCACGACGGCACGGTAGGGCGCCGGGACGAGGCGGCTGAGCGCGAAGCCCACGATCATCGTCGCTGGCACCAGCAGCGCGTCGTGGACGACGATCCCGCCGATCAGCCAGGCGCCGGCGTTCGTCGGGCGCGTCGCCCGGGACATCGACAGCAGGCCGTCGACGCCGTAGCCCAGGGCCGCGAGCCCCGCCGCCGCCAGCACTACCCGTAGGGCGAGCCCGCCGACGCTCGGCCCGCTCCTGCCCACACCGCCGTTCGTCACAGCATCACCACCCGGTGCACCCACTTCGTCTGCAGGACGCCGGGCCGGTCGGGTGCGATGAGCCGGACCGGGTAGCCGTGGTCGAGGTCGAGATCGGCACCGTCGAGACCGGTGGCCAGCAGGGTCAGTGGATCCCGGGCATGGGCGGGGCGCACCTCGCTGGCCCGGTAGCCGCCGCGCGCCTCCAGCGACTCGACCCGGACGGTGGCGTCGGCGGGGATGAGCGCCGCGTCGAGCAGGTCGCGCAGCCGGGGACCGTGCCAGGTAGCGTCCGCCGACCAGCCCTCGACACAGGTGATCGGCAGCCGCACGGTGTGGCGGGGCAGCGCGTGCACCTCGGCGAGGCGGTAGACGACCCGCCGGGCGCCGATGACCTCCAGCCGGTACTCCGGATCGCGGGCCGCGGCGGCGACCCGGGCGGCCCGCGCGGTCCGGTTCACCGGGAGCCCCTGCGGGCCGAGGTCGGGCCGGCGGGGCGCGAGCAGGTCGAGCGGTGCCAGCGCCGGAACCGACTGGCCGGCCGTCGTCACGACGATGACGGCGGCCGCGGTGCCGGTCGCCACCGCCAGCCCGCGGCGGGTGAGCCCGCCGGTCGGCGGGCCGGCGTCCTGCGGGTCTGTGCGGGAAAGGTCTTCGTATCGATTTCGGCCCACGTTCGCGCGCACGACGGTCAGTTTCGCGGCTATATGCACGACCAGGGCGCCGATGGTGATCCAGGCGATCCAGTAATGGGTCACGGTGAAGAAGAAACGGAACCGGTACCACTGTGCGATGTTCGCGATTCCGGTCGCGAGCTGGAAGAGGGNACCGGCGATCAGCGGCACGATCGTGAGCCGTTCAAGGGCATGCCCGACGGATCGCAGCGGCGGCCATCCCCACAGCCGCGGATACACCGTCCACAGCTTCACCAGCAGCAGGGGGAGGCTGGCCAGACCGGTCGTGACGTGCAGACCCTGCGTGACCCGGTACAGCCAGACCGGCCGGGAGGGCCATTGCAGCCAGTCCGGCGGGTGTTGCATGAAATGTGACACGAGCCCGGTCAGGAAACAGGTTCCGAAGGCGATCCCGAGCGCGATGCCCAGCAGCGACGCCACTCGCGGATCATGCAGCGTGCTCGGGAAAGCCCCAGCCCGCAGCGGACCGCGGCGCGCCGCCGCCGGTGGTTCAGGCAGTCTTGCGGAAAGCAGGCGGGCCCCCTTGGTCAGCCGGCCGGTGAACACGCGGGGAAACCGTTGCACGAGAGGAAACGTAGGCCGCCGCAACCGGAATCCGGCCTGATCGTCGCCTTACGGAACGAGGAAGTCGGGCCTCGATACCCGGGCGTCCCGCCGCTGTCCTGCGAGGCTTGGCGCATGCCGTCAGCCGCCGCCGTGCCGCGCAGCCGTCCGGACCGCGCCCTGATCGGTGCGGGCATCGGGCTGGCGGGGGTGCTCGCCACGCAGCTCGCCGTCCGCGCGGCCCCCGGCTACCTGCCCGGCCGGGCCGGCGTGTTGCCCGGGGTGCTGGTGTGGTGGGTCCTCGGGGTCGCGACGGCCGCGTCACTGGTGCGGTCGGCGAACCGGCGGGCCGCCGCCGGCATGCTGCTGGCCGGGATCCTCGCCGTGCACGCGGTCGCGGCGACCGGACCGCCCCAGCTCTCCGACGACCTGTACCGCTACGCCTGGGACGGCCGGGTGCAGGCCGCCGGCATCGACCCCTACCGTTACGGCCCGCTGGACCCGCACCTGGCCGGGCTGCGCGACCAGTGGCTGTTCCCCGATGCCGCCGGCTGCGCGGCGATCGAGCGGGGCCCGCACTGCATCCGCCTCAACTACCCGCGGGCGCACACCATCTACCCGCCGGTGGCGCAGGCGTACTTCACCGCCGTGCACTACCTGCCCGGCCCGCCGCGGGAGCACAAGCTCCAGCTCTACGGCTCGCTGCTGTCGCTGGCGCTGACCGGCCTGCTGATGCGGATGCTCACCACCCGCGGGCGGGACCCCCGGTACGCGGCGTTCTACGCGCTGTCGCCTCTCGCCGGCCTGGAGGTCGGCTCGGACGCGCACGTCGACGTCCTCGGGGCCCTGCTCGCGATGGCCGGCCTCGCCGTGCTCACCCGCCGCTCCGTCCGCCCGTCGGCGGCACCGTCGACCCCGCCGCAGCCGACCCCGCCGCAGCCGACCCCGCCGCAGCCGACCCCGTCGCAGCCGGCGTCGCCGTCACGGCGGCGGGCGGCGGCGGCCGGGGCGCTGCTCGGCGCCGCGGTGGCGGTGAAGCTGTACCCGGCGCTGCTGCTGCCGGCCGCCGCCCGGCGTCGCCCGGCGGCGCTGGTCGGTGCCGCGGCCGGGGTCGTCGGGCTGGCGTACCTGCCGCACCTGCTCGCCGTCGGCACCGGCGTGCTCGGCTTCCTCCCGCAGTACCTCGACGTCGAGGGTTACGGCCAGGGCGCGCGGTTCCTGCTGCTCGCCGGCGTGCTGCACCTCGGCGGGTCGGCGGCGAAGGCGGTCGCGGTGGCGGTGCTCGCGGCGGTGACGGTGGCCGTGTGGCGGACCGACCCCGGCCGGGTACCCCCCGAACGGGCGGCGCTGTGGCTGGTGGGCGCGGCGTTCCTCGTCGCCACGCCGGTGCAGCCCTGGTACGGCGTGCTGCTGGCGGCGCTCGCCGTCGTCGCCGGGCGGCTGGAGTGGCTCGCCGTGGCGGCCGCCGCCCATCCCGTCTATGTCTCCCTGTTCACCGATCTACCCGGCGATGCCTGGACCCTGCGGGTGGCCTCCTACGCGGTGGCCGCCGCCGTCGTCCTCGCCGTGACCGGCCTGCGCCACCGGCTCGCCGGCGCCGGCCCGCGGGTGCACCGGGACGCGGAACCGAACTGGCCCGCGCTGCCGCTGGATTCTGGAGTGACGGCTCCAAAGAGGTAGGGTTCGTCGATGAGCCCACCCGTCCCCGGCGGCGCCGGCGGCCAGGACGGTCGCCGGATCACCCGCAAGGGCCAGGCCACCCGGGCGCGGATCGTCGAGGCCGCCGCCGGGCTGATGTACGCGCAGGGCGTCGCCGGCACCAGCACCGAGGATGTCCGCGTCGCCGCCTCGGTGAGCAGCTCGCAGCTCTATCACTACTTCGCGGACAAGAACGCGCTGGTCCGCGCCGTGGTCGCCTACCAGACCGAGGCCGTGCTGGCCTTCCAGCAGCCCCTGTTCAGCCGGCTGGACAGCCTGGCGGGGCTGGCGGCCTGGGCGGACACGCTCGTCGACTTCCACCTCGGTCGGCACCTGCGCGGCGGCTGCCCGCTGGGGTCGCTCGCCAGCGAGCTCGCCGATGTGGATCCGGTCGCCCGCGAGGCCCTGGCGGCGGCGTTCGCCCGCTGGGAGGCGGCCATCCGCGAGGGACTGGCGGCCATGCATGCCCGGGGCGAGCTGCGCAGCGAGGCGGACCCGGAGCGCCTCGCCCTCACCCTGCTCGCCGCGGTGCAGGGTGGCCTGCTGCTCGCCCAGACCCGCCGCGAGGTGGCGCCGCTGCGGATCGCCCTCGACACCGTGCTGGACCACATCCGCTCCCTCGTTTCCGACGTCGTCCGTCCGTATCCGGTCGGGTCGGCCTCGGTCGTGGTGACCTCCGGCGTCCCGGTTCGGGTCGAACGGCACTGACCTGGGCNTTGTTCATGCCGGAGGCTGGAAACCGCCAACAGCCGAACACGACTGCGCATAGGCGCGCAGGGCGGAGGAGGAGCAATGGCCGGTGTGCGGTTTCCCCGTCACAAGCCCGTCACGGTGCCCCGCGAGATGACCATCGTCGAGGCGGCCCGGTGGATGGACGTGCAGGGAGTGGGATCACTGCTGGTCATGGACGGCGANGACCTCGTCGGGATCGTCACCGATCGGGACCTGGCGCTGCGGTCGCTGCGGCGGCGCATCCCCTTCGACGGCCGGGTCGAAGCCGTGATGACCCGCGGCGTCGTCACCCTGGACGTGGACGCCGACCCCGCCGACGTGGTCCGCATGTTCCGCGAGCACACCGTCCGGCGGCTGCCGCTCACCGACAACGGCCGGGTGGTCGGCCTGATCGCGCTCGACGACGTCGTCGCGGCCCCGGCGTCGGCCGCGGTGCCGGCCGGTCGGGCCACCGGTGGCTCCGGGGCGGACGCGGCCGCGGCAGCCGCCCCGGCCGGCCGGGGGTCCACCGCCGAGCTCGCCGACCTGCCGGGGCTGGCCGATCTCGCCGCGGCGGTGGCCGCCGAGACCCCGCGTTCCTCGCACGAGGGCGGGCTGCCCGGCCCGAAGACCGTCACCTGGCTACCCGAGCCCCGGCTCGGCCGCTGGCGAGCATCCGTCGGCGATCGGCTGGTCGTGGCGCCGCCGAACCCCGACCGGCCGCCGTGCGGCGGGGAGATCCTGGAGGTCCACTCGCCCGCCGGCGACCCGCCCTACCTGGTCCGATGGGGCGACGGCGGTCATGCCACCTTCGTCTACCCGGGTCCGGACGCCGAGGTGGAACACCGGCGCAGCAGCACCGGCCCGGTGGCGCCGGTCTGATGGCCGCGGTCGTCGGCCGCGGCTGGCCGGTTGGCCGGTGACGGTGGTCGCGGGGCTGGTGACGGTGGGCCACCGACCCGCGATCGACCCGCGGTGATCCGCCAGGCGGCGGGGAACGAGGATGGGCCTGGTCCGCGCAGGAGCACGGGCTACGACGAGGGGGAGAGATCATGCGCGCGCTTCAGATCACCAAGTACCAGTCGGCGCCCGAACTCGTCGAGCTGCCCGACCCCGTTCCGGGGCCAGGCCAGGTGCGGCTGCGGGTGGCCGCCGCCGGCGCCTGCCACAGTGACCTGCACCTGATGGAATGGCCGGCGGAGCAGATGGTCGGGCAGGGCCTGCGCCTGCCGTTCACCCTCGGCCACGAGTCCGCCGGCTGGGTCGACGCCGTGGGCCCCGGGGTCAGCGCGGTACGGGTGGGTGACGCCTGCGCCGTCTACGGGCCCTGGGGCTGCGGGCACTGCCGAGCGTGTGCCCGCGGCGCCGAACAGTACTGCGAGGTCACCCACGGGATGGGTGGCCCGGGCCTCGGTGGGGACGGCGGTATGGCCGAGTACCTGCTCGTCGACGACGTGCGCCACCTCGTCCCGCTCGGCGACCTCGACCCGGTGGCCGCCGCGCCGCTCACCGACGCCGGGCTCACCCCGTATCACGCGATCCGCAAGGCCCTGCCGCTGCTCGGGCCGGGCTCGACCGCGGTGGTGATCGGGGCCGGCGGCCTCGGCCACCTTGGCATCCAGATCCTTCGGGCGATCACCCCGGCCCGCGTCGTGGCCGTCGACGTCGCCCCGGGCAAGCTCGTCCAGGCGCTGGAGCTCGGCGCGCACGCGGCGGTGCCGGCGGGCGAGGACGCGGCCGCCGCGATCCGGGCGCAGACCGCCGGCGGCCTGGGCGCGCAGGCCGTGTTCGACATGGTCGGCAGCGACGCGACGATGGCCACCGCCGCGGCTGCCGTCGGGGCCGAGGGACGGGTCACCGTCGTGGGCCTGGCCGGCGGGGCTCTGCCGTTCCGGTTCGGGACGGTGCCGTTCGACGTTGACGTCTCGCTGCCGTACTGGGGCACCCGCGGCGAACTGTTCGAGGTCCTCGACCTCGCCCGCGCCGGTCTGATCCGCGCCCACGTCGAGACCGTCCCGCTGGCCGACATGCCGGCCGCCTATGACCGCCTGCGCGCGGGCGAGATCTCCGGCCGCGTCGTCATGGTCCCCACGACCTGATGCGGGCGACGACAAAAGGAATCGAAGGACAGCGCGGGTCTTCCTGAACTCTGCCGGGTGCAGATTGATGGTCGCGTGGTGGCCCGGTACGAGGTGGCCGACGAGGACCGCGGCTGTGGAAGCCGGGCATCGGTGACCTCGTCCGGCTTCGGACCTGGGATATCTTCGCCCGGTTCCTGCCTGGGCGCGGCAGTCTCGTCGATGTCGGCGGCGGGCCGGGAACGCACGCCGCGCACCTTGCCGAGCAGGGTTATGACGTTCTTCTGGTCGACGTCAATCCCAGCTGACCTATCAAGCCTGACCAGGCGTTCCCTCACGTCGGTCAACCAGCGGAGCGAGGTCGACCCTGGCAGGCCGCTCGAGCCTCCTCCGAGTCCGTGGGGGCAACAACCTCATCGCGCGACTGGATGGGATGCGAAGGGCCCCTCTCGTACCACGCGGTGATCTACCCGGCGGCGCCGATGAGGGTAAGCCTGGGCCTGGTCTACTGTGGAGAGGGGAAGAGCACTCTTCGACGCGAGGACCTGTCTGGGAGGTTGTCGTCGAGGATGAGTGGTATGCCATCCGGCGGGCCGCCCCCGGGCTCGCGGTACGACGACGTGCGTCCCTACGCGGTCGCGAACTCTTTGGACGAACTGGAGGGTCCGACATCGGGAGTGGTGGTTCTGGACCGGTGGCTGGACTGGTCGGGCTCAGCTCGGTACGACCTGACGAACCCCGGCCGTCTCGCACGGATGTACGAGACGGTGCTCCGGGAGGCGTCCAGGACTGCGGATCTGTCCCGCTGGCTGGGACCGACGCGCGGACTTCCCAGCCGCCGTCGACGCGGTCATCGTGGCCTAGCGGGCAGACGGTCTCGAGGTCGCGACCGAACTCCGGACCGAGCTGATCGCGCGGCTCCACGTGACCGACCCGAGCAAGCCTGACGAGGTCCACCGGGTGGAACTGGTCGCCAACTGGCGGATCCAGCCCCCAGTCCAGATGGAGA
This sequence comes from Frankia sp. ACN1ag, assembly GCF_001414035.1. NCBI lineage: Bacteria > Bacillati > Actinomycetota > Actinomycetes > Frankiales > Frankiaceae > Frankia > Frankia sp. ACN1ag. The sequence continues at coordinate 206,485 of NZ_LJPA01000007.1, forward strand.
TCGCTCCAGTGCTGCATCCGGATGACGTTATGGCGGGCAAGGTCGACGCGTTGCGCAACCGCGCAGCTGCCCGCGACTTCCTCGACATCGATGCCGCGATCAGCGGCGGTCGCTACACCCTCAACCGGCTCTGCGGGATCGCCCAACAGGCGGATCCGGGCTTCGACCGCGGCCATTTCGCCGCCATGCTCGGGCAGATCGCCCGGCTCGACGATGCCGACGACTTCGCCCCCTACGGGGTGACCCCCACCTACGTCGCTGATCTACGCGAACGCGTCGTCGCCTGGCGTATCGAACTCCTTGAGAAATGACCATTGAGCGCCTGCTGGGAAGTGGTGAAGCCTGGTCCGACTTCGACCGCCACCTCAGCACCGGCCTCAGCCAGGACCCGGCCCGCAGGTTCGATGGCGGATTCTGGGCGTACTTCCACCGTCCCGACGAGCTGCGCGTGGAGCTCGACCTCGCCGGCTTCCGCGACGTCCGGCTGACCGAAGCCGAACCCTCGATGCTCGGAACGAGTGCGCACATCGTGGGCGTCAGGGTCGTCGGTGACGTCGGGCTGGCCACCGACGGCGCTGGCGCGGTTCCGCGGAACCGTCGGGACCGGGCCAGGCTCTCGCGGTGGCAGGTCGTGCCGTGGGGCAGGGTTCCACAGGCGCGAAGATCATCCAGGTCGGAGACGGGGCGCAGTGCTGTACGGAATGTACGGTCTGCGGGCCCAGGCCGTGCAGAACGCACCGCAATGCGGCCGCGGTGGCCTCACCGCGATCACCGTCCTGCGCGACAGGAACGGGCCACCACGGAGCGCCCACACACCAACCCCTGACGCTTCACAAGTAAAGACAGGCCCTGACGGGCTCCCGCTCGGTCCGGCGCAGGTGAGTGCACCTGTGGGTGGGGTGACGGGCCGGGCGATCCGGACGCGGGGCGTCCGTTCTGCGTAGTCATGGGTACCCCGTGCGGTGACGAAGGTTGCGGGGGTGGACAATCCACTCACGGTAGGTCGTCGATCGGACCGCGCAGGGGATGAGTGGATGATGGATGAAATGCCCGGGTGGGCCGCGGGTGTCGACGTCGATCGGCCGAGCGCCGCGCGGATGTACGACTACGCGCTCGGTGGCTCGCACAACTTCGCCGCGGACCGCGAGGCCACCCAGGCGGTGATCGCGGCGTTCCCGGACGGGCCGCTGGTGGCGCGGTCGAACCGGCTGTTCCTGCACCGGGCGGTCCGCTTCCTCGCCGCCGAGGCGGGGATCACCCAGTTCCTCGACCTCGGCTCGGGCGTGCCGACCGTCGGCAACGTGCACGAGGTCGCCCAGGGGGTCAACCCGCAGGCGCGGGTCGTCTACGTGGACATCGACCCGGTGGCCGTCGTCCACTCACGGATGCTGCTCGCCGACAACCCGCTGGCCGCGGTGCTGCAGGCGGACATCCGTGAGCCGGCCTCCATCCTCGGATCGAGCGAGGTCACGAGGTTGCTCGACCTCTCTCGGCCGGTCGCGGTGCTGATGGTCACCGTGCTGCACTTCGTCGCCGACGGGGACGACCCGGCCGGGATCATCGGGGCCTTCCGGGCGGCGACGGTGCCCGGCAGCTACCTGGCGGTGTCCCACGTGACCGCCGACGAGCGGGCCGAGCAGGTGCACGGCGCGGGCAAGGTGTACGAGTCGACGCCGACCGGGGTCACCCCGCGATCCCGGGCCACGATCGCCGGCCTGCTCGCCGGCTACGACCTGGTCGAGCCGGGGCTGGTCTACCTGCCGTCCTGGCGGCCGGACGAGGCGCACGGCGGGCTCGACCCGCTGGCGGCCGACCCGAGCCGGGCCGTGGCGCTGGCCGCCGTCGGCCGTCGATAGTCCATCCGACAGGCGTGGAGAACAGGTACCTGTCCCCGGCTGCCCGCAGGCGCGGGGTGGCGCGTTTCGCGCAGGTCTGGGCGCGTGCCATCGTCGGTGCGAGCTACCCGGCCACCGGTCTGCTCGCCGTCGAGGAGCGGCTGCTCGGCCTGACCGAACGGCTCGTCGACGCCCTGCTCGACGAGCCGTTGGCTGACGAGCCGTTGGCTGACGAGCCCTTCGGCGTGGAGCCGCTCGCCGGGGAACCGGCCGCGGTCGGGGCCGCCGTCGCGGACTACACCTACGGCGCCGCGGACGCACTGGCCGCCACGATCCGTGTCTGCGGCGCCCAGCTGCTCGCCGAGCTGGGCCTCGACGCGGACGACGAGCTCACCGGCCGCGTCGCCGCCCTGCAGGGAGCCCTGGCCCACGGATACACCCGCGCCCTGCGCGAGCGGATCCTCGCCGGTCAGGACTCGATCCACCGCGCCGCCCACCAGGCCACCGATGCCCGGTTCCAGATGATCTTCAACGGGGCGGCGATCGGGATCGTGCTCGCCGACGCCGCCGGACGGATCGTCGATGCCAACGATGCCTTCCTGCGGATGCTCGACGTCGCCCCGCACCGCGTGCGCGGCCGGGGGCTGCACGAGTTCGCCCATCCCGAGGACGCCGCCGGCCTGCGCGACGCCCACGCCGCTCAGCGCCTCACCGGACCGGCGCACCTGCGCACGGAGCTGCGCTTCGCCGGGTCTGCCGGCGACCCGGTGCGGGCGGAGCTGACCACGTCCTGCCTGCGCCGGGCCGACGGGCGCGGCGAGGTCCAGCTCTCGATGATCGTGAATGTCACCGAGCGCCACCGGTTACAGAGCCAGTTGCGCCAGCAGGCCCGCCACGACCCGCTGACCGGGCTGCCCAACCGGACGGTGCTCGTCGAACGAGTCACCGAGCTGATGGCCGCGGAGCCGGACCGGCGCCTCGGGCTGTGCTTCATCGACCTCGACGGATTCAAGGCGGTCAACGACAGCCTCGGGCACGACGCCGGTGACCGGCTGCTCGTCGCGGTCGCCGGGCGGATCACCGGCGCGCTGCCCGCGGGTCAACTCCTGGTCCGGATGGGCGGGGATGAGTTCGTCATCCTCCTCGCCGACACGTCCGGCATCGACGACGTCACCGCCACCGCCCGGGCCGTGCTCGCGGCGCTGGCGGAGCCCGTCCGGGTCGGCGACCAGGCGTTGTCGATCGGCGCCAGCATGGGTCTGGTCGAGCGACCCGTGGCCGACGGCGACCTCGCCGACCTGCTGCGCGCCGCCGACATCACCCTCTATCAGGCCAAGGACGCCGGAAGGGGGCGGTGGGCCGTCTTCGACGCGGAGCGCAACGCCCGCCAGGTGACCCGGCACACCCTGTCGACCATGCTGCCCGGCGCCGTCGAGCGGGATCAGTTCATCGTCGTCTATCAGCCGATCGTCACCCTCGGCGAGCAGTCCGGGGCTGATGGGTCTGACGGGGCTGATGGGGCTGATGGGTTGATGATCGGGGTGGAGGCGCTGGTCCGCTGGCGGCATCCCCGGTTCGGGCTGCTCAGCCCGGAGGCGTTCATCGGCCTGGCCGAGGAGACGGGCCAGATCGTTCCGCTGGGTCGCCGGGTGCTCGAGCTGGCCTGCCGGCAGGCGGCCCGCTGGCGCGAGCTGCGCTCGGACGGCCCGGGCGCGCCGTACGTCAGCGTGAACCTCGCCGCCCGCCAGACCCGCGAGGCCGACCTAGTCGACCAGGTCGCGCGGATCCTCGACGAGACCGGACTGCCGGCGGAGCTGCTTCAGCTCGAACTCACGGAGAGTGCGATGATGGGCACGGCCGGCGAGCCGATGCGGGCCCTGGACAGCCTCGCCGCGATGGGTGTGCGGATCGCCATCGACGACTTCGGCACCGGTTTCTCCAACCTCGCCTACCTGCGCCGGCTGCCGGTGCACACCCTCAAGCTCGCCGGGCCGTTCGTCGACGGCTTCGGCTCCGCTCGCCAGCACGATCCGGATGGCGAGAAGATCGTGCGGATGCTCGTCGAGCTCGCCCATTCGCTGCGCCTGACGGTGACGGCCGAGGGTGTCGAGACCGCCGCCCAGGCGGAGCGGTTGTGCCAGGTCGAGTGCGACAGCGCCCAGGGCTACCTGTTCGCNCCGCCGCTACCGCCCGATGAGATCACCCGCCGGCTGCGTGCCGGGTCCTCGACCGTCTCGATGCTGCCCACGCCTCGGGCGATCGGGGCCCCCACCTCCCGTTTTGTCTCGTGAGCACATGCTCTTGACGTGGCATGTGGCCGCCCTAACATCGTTTACTACGTAAACGGCGCATTGCGGGGCCGATGCCGGCGGGTGCGGCCCGACAGGGAGGGTCATATGCCCCAGGTCGCGGCGATGCTCGGCGAGCCGTCCCAGCATCCGGCGGACCGGCTGGCCGTCGTGATGGCTGACGGCAGCGCGCAGCTCACCTTCGGTGAGCTGGAACGTCGCAGCCGGCAGGTCGCGCACCTGCTCGCGGGCTACGGTCTGCGCCCCGGCGACCACGTGGCGATCCTGCTGCCGAACCGGCCCGAGTACTTCGAGGTCTCCTGGGGCGCGCAGCGCAGCGGCCTGTACTGGACGCCGGTCAACTGGCACCTCACCGCCGAGGAGACCGCCCACATCGTGGACGACTGCGGGGCACGGGTGCTGTTCACCTCCGCCGAGCTGGCCCCGATCGTCAAGCGGGTCCGGGAGTCCGCCGCCCGGCTGGAGCACATCGTCATGATCGATGCCGGGCCGGCCGAGCTCGCCGAGGGCATCCTCGACCACCGCACCGCCCTCGCCGGCCAGCCGGATGGCGAGCCCGCCGGCCAGGTCGAGGGCATCTACATGTTCTACTCGTCGGGCACGACGGGCCGCCCCAAGGGCATCGAGCCGGCGTTGCCGCTCGACCCGTTCGGCACCGGCCTGGCCATCGACCGCGCGATGGTCGGCTCGTTCGGATTCGGCCCCGACAGCGTCTACCTGTGCCCGGCGCCGCTCTACCATGCGGCGCCGACGGGCTGGAGCACCGCGACCCAGCGCCTCGGCGGCACGGTCGTCCTCATGGAGCGCTTCGATCCGGTCGAGGCGTTGCGGGCGATCGAGCGCTACCGGGTCACCCACGTCCAGGTCGTGCCGACGATGTTCGTCCGCCTGCTCAAGCTGCCCGCCGCGCAGCGCACCGCCTTCGACCTGTCCAGCCTGCGCCTGGTCGTGCACGCCGCCGCGCCCTGCCCGCCGGAGGTCAAGCAGCAGGTGATCGACTGGCTCGGGCCGATCGTCTTCGAGTACTACGCCGGTAGCGAGGGCGGCGGCATGTGCGCGCTGACCTCGCAGGAGTGGCTCACCCACCGCGGCTCGGTGGGGCGGCCCGTCATCGGGGTCGTGCACATCGTCGGCGAGGACGGCGCGGAGCTGCCCGTGGGCGAGATCGGCCGGGTCTACTTCGACAGCCCGACCCGGATGGAGTACCACAACGACCCGGAGAAGACCGCCGCCGCCTACAACGACCGTGGCTGGCTCACCCTCGGCGACCTCGGCCACCTCGACGCCGACGGCTACCTCTACCTGGCCGATCGCCGAACCGACCTGGTCATCTCCGGTGGGGTCAACCTCTATCCGCAGGAGATCGAGAACGTGCTGATCCTGCACCCCGCCGTCGCCGACGTCGCGGTGATCGGCGTGCCGGACGCGGAGATGGGGCAGCGGCTGCTCGCCGTGGTCCAACCGACCGCCGAGGCGGTCGTCGGGGCGGAGCTCGCGGCCGAGCTGCAGGCGTTCGGCCGCGAGCGGCTCGCCGGCTTCAAGGTGCCGCGCACGGTCGAGTTCGTCGAGGAGCTGCCGCGGCTGCCCACCGGCAAGCTGCAGCGCATCCGGCTGCGCGAGCGCTACGCCGGCTGAGGGGCGCCCCTCAGCCGTGGTCGGCGCCCAGGCGCGCCCGGTTGCCGGCCATCACCTCGACCCGGCGCTGCTCGATCTCGCCGAACGCCGGCGGGGTCTCGATCGTGCCGCGCGCCTCGGCGGCGCTCGCCGGGCCGGTGTAGGTGGCGATGCCGTCGGCGTAGACCTTCTTCAGCCCGCGCATCATCCGCGGGTCGACCTCGCCCACGGACGCGGCCACCGCCAGCGCCCGATCGCGCAGCTCCCCGTGCGGCACGACCTCGGTGACCAGCCCCATGCGCAGCGCTTCGGCGGCGTCGACGAGCGCGCCGGTCATCGACATCCGCCGGGCGTTGCCGACGCCGACGAACAACGGCAGGTGCGCGGTCAGCCCGCCGCCGGGCAGCACCCCGACGCGCACGTGCGTGTCGGCGAACACGGCGCGCTCGGAGGCGATGAGGAAGTCGCAGCCCAGCGCGATCTCCAGGCCGCCGGTGAACGCCGGCCCGTTGACGGCGCCGATGACCGGGGTCCGCATCCGCGCGACCTGGCCGACGCAGTTGGTGCCCTCGAACTGGTCGAAGTACTTCTTGCCATCCCGCGCGGCCTCCTTGAGGTCGACGCCGGCGCAGAACGCCGGGTCCGCGCCGGTCAGGACGACCACGTGCACGTCCGGGTCCTCGTCCGCGGCGACTAACGCCGAATACAGCGCGGTGACGAGCCCGCCGCCGAGCGCGTTGCGGGCCNGGGGCCGGTTCAGGGTGATCAGGCGCGTGGTGCCGAGCGTCTCGGCGATCAGGATCTCACTCATTCGAGGAGTATTTCCCAGCGGTGTCGCAGCCGCGACCCTTCCCACCTGCGGTGCTGCCGGTGGCGGAGGTGGCCGCCGCGACAGGCGACCGCGCGGGTGTCCGTGGGAGGGTAGCGTCGCCCGCATGGACCGTGGCGGTCGCCTGGTCGGCATCTACACCGCGGCCGGCCGCGGCGCGGCGATGCGGGCCCGCTCCCGGGTGCGGGTGATCGAGGGCCAGGGCCTGGACGGTGACCGCTACGCGGCGGGCACCGGGACCTACTCCGCGTGGGGCGGTTCCGGGCGGGCGGTGACGCTGATCGCCCGGGAGGCGATCCGTGCCGTGGTCGACGACGGTCGGGTCACGCTCGCCGAACACGAGACGCGGCGCAACCTGGTGACCGAGGGGATCGACCTGCCGGATCTGATCGGCAGGGCGTTCCGCGTCGGGGACGTGGTGCTGTACGGCGCGCGGCCGTGCCCGCCGTGCGGCTATCTCGAACGCCTGCTCGACCGCCCGGGCCTGTGGCGGGCCCTCGCCGAGCGGGGCGGCCTGCGGGCGGACGTCATGCGCGGAGGCACGGTCGAGCTCGGCGCCGCCATCGTCCCGCTGTTCACCGGCTGAACAGCCCGGATCAGTCGTCGATGCCGGGGACGCCGGGAAGTCGGTGCCGGGCAGTCGGGGAGGCGACAGGACCGAAACCTACAGCGTCGTGTTCGTCGCGGAGCGAGACCGTAGGCTGAGGCGGTGTCGTCTTCGCGTGCTTCCGGCGCTTTGAGATCGCGGGCCGTCCCGCCGTCCGGCCGTGCGCGGCCCGCCGGGCGGCCCGGGCGGCTCCTCGCGGGTGGCCTTGTGCTCGGGTGTGCCGTCGGGTTCGGGGCGGTTGCGGCGGGGTGCTCCTCCGACGGGTCCGGCGCGGCGGCGGACGTCCGGATCACCGGCTGCGAGCGCGACCCCGACAACCACCGGGCGGTGGTGACGGGCGAGGTGAACAACGGCTCGTCCAAGCGGTCGAACTACGTCATCCAGGTCGACGTCAAGGCCAACGACAGCAAGATCNAAAGCGGGTTGGCGTCGCTGTTCAAGGTGGACTCCGGCGCCCGCAAGACGTTCACGGTCCGGCCGGTGGGCGCGGACGTCCCCAGCGACACCAAGCTGACCTGCACCGTCGCCCACGTCGGGCGGATCGCCGCCGAATAGCGGCCGGACGGGCCGCGGTGGCGCGGGCCGAAGGGCCGAGCCGGGGCGCCGGCAATCGCTTGTCCCCGGGTACCAAGGCGGCATACACAGGGATCGGCGCTGGACCAGCGTCACCAGCAGCGAGCAGTCGCTGGCCCGGGTGATCCGTGGAGGATGCCGATGTCCGACTCCGAGCGTGTGTCCGTCCAGCGGCGGGTGCCGGCCGCCGCGAGCGAGATCTTCGCGCTCATCACGGATCCGCACGGCCATGTGCGCATCGACGGCTCCGGGATGCTCGTCGCCCCGGTCGACGCTAAGCGCCTCGAGCAGGTCGGCGACACCTTCGAGATGGACATGGACCGCGAGCCGCTCGGCGACGTCCCCCTCGGCCGCTACAAGGTGATCAACACGGTCACCAGGTTCAGCCGGGACGCGCAGCTCGAATGGGGCGTCGCGGGGGTCGGCATGCCGAACGTCGGTCACGTCTACGGCTACCTGCTCGACCCCGTCGACGCGACCACCACCGACGTGACGTCCTACTGCGACTGGAGTGGGTCGCCCGAGCGGTGGAAGGCCCGGATCACCTGGCCGGTCGTCCCGGTGGCGTCCCTGGAGAAGTCGCTGGAGAACCTGGCCCGCGTCGTCGCGGCGTCGGCCGGCTGACCCCCGGCGCCGCGCGGTCAGGACCGGGCGATGTCGGCTGACCGGTGGTCGAGGCGGTCCGGTGCGGGCGCGGCCGGGGCGGGGCGGCGGGCAGGCGGCGTGGGCCGGTCGGGCCGCCGGACGGCTGGTACGCACCCCGACCCGGCTGGTCGCGGCCCGGCTGGTCAAGGTCGAGCCGATCACTGCCCGGCTGGTCAAGGTCGGGCCGGTCGCGCAGCAGGCCGACCCGGGCGGCGACCCCGAGGCTGTACAGCAGGGAGCGCACCCGGGAGTCGATCTCGTCCCGGATCGGCCGGACGTCCTCGAGGGGCTTCTCCGCCGGGTCGTCGAGCTCCCAGGTGAGGTACCGGGTGTGCGGGTAGATCGGGACGGTGTCGCCACAGCCCATGGTGATGACGACCGACGCGGCGCGCACGGCGTCGTCGGTGAGCCGGGTCGGGCAGGCTCCGGACAGGTCGATGCCGACCTCGGCCATGGCCGCGACCACCGGCAGATGCAGGGTCGCCGCGGGCGCGGGGCCGGCGGAGCGGGCCTGAACCCGGCCGCGGCCGTGCTGGTCGAGCAGCGCGGCACCCATCTGTGAGCGTCCCGCGTTGTGCACGCACACGAACAGCACCTCGGGCGGGCGCTGCATGGGCACCATGGGCTGGGCGGGTCGCAGCGGGGCGGTGTCGACGGACAACGAGTCGACGGACAACGAGTCGACGGACAACGAGTCGACGGGCGTCGAATTGATGGACATCGAGTCGGACGGCGAGCGCCCGGTCATCGGGGCCACGGCGTCAGAAGATGCGGGGCGCGCCAGGAACGGCGCCGCCGATCGGACCAGCGGAACCCCCCGCAGGCTGACCCGACGGTGACGGCGCCCCTGCCGCCGGCCGCATGGACGGGTGTCTCGCCCGGTGCTGACCCGCGCTGCCCGAAGGCGTCCGCGCGCTGTCGCCGGTCCGTGGTGTCCACGCATGAATTTCAGGCATTCATCCCATCTTACAGGGACGTGCCGGGCTGTCATGGGTGAAACCCGCAGCAGCGGCGGAGACCGGCCGACGACCGCGCCGGCCGGTCTCAGCCGAGACCGTCGAGCAGCGCGGGGAGATCGGCGAACGAGTCGATGACGTGGTCGGGACGCCCGGAGGCCGCCGCGAGGGTGTCGGACCGGAACTTGCCGGTGCGGACCAGCACCCCGGTCAGTCCATGGCGGGCGGCCGCGAGCACGTCGTGCTCGACGTCATCGCCGATCATGACCGCCTCCGCGGGCCGCGAACCGAGCGCGCGCAGCGCGGTGGCGAAGAACTCCGCCGCCGGCTTGCCGACGACGACCGCCGGCCGGCCGAGCGCCTGCTCCAGACCGTGCAGGTAGGCGCCGGTGTCAAGCTGGAGGCCGCCGCTGGTGCGCCAGAACAGGTTGCGGTGCAGCGCGACAAGGGGCACGCCGTCCGTCGCCCAGGCGAAGACCTGGTTGATCGCCTCGTAGCTGAACTCCGGCCCGGCACCGCCCAGCACGATGACATCCGGCCGTTCGCCGGGCACGCTGAGCGCCACCCCCTCGAGATCGGCGCGGATGTCCCCGCTGGTGAGCACGTGGCAGCGGGCGGCCGGGTGGTGCTGGCGCAGGTAGGACGCGGCCATGGCGGGCGCGGTGAACACCTCGCCGGGGTCGACCGTGAAGCCCGCGGCCGCGAGCGTCGCCGCGATCGACGCCCGGTCGCGGGAGGTGGTGTTCGTGACGAACGCGACGCCGAGCCCCACCGCCCGCAGCCGGTCCAGCGCCTGGGGCGCGCCGGGCAGCGCCTGCCAGGACACCGTCAGCACGCCGTCGATGTCGATGAGCACGGTCCGGATGCGCTCCATGCCGCCGAGACGCTACCGAGTCCGCCGCCCCCGCCGGCCGGCGGGGGCGGCGCGCACCGGTCCGGTCAGCTCGGCCGCCGGGAATGTGCGGTCATCGGCAGCCCGTCCCGCGGGCGCAGCGTGACCAGCGGATGGGGGACGACATCGAGGCCGGGCACGGGCCGCAGCGACCGGTGCCGGGCGATCGCGGCGAGCGCCAGCGCCCCCTCGGCCAGCGCGAACGTGTTGCCGATGCACTGGCGGGGACCGCCACCGAACGGGAAGTAGGCGAACCGTGGACGCTCGGGCACCGCCTCGGTGTCGGTGTCGGTGTCGGTTGTCGCCGCGCAGGGGCGCAGCCAGCGGGTCGGATCGAACCGGTCCGGGTCCGGCCACCAGCGCTCGTCGCGGTGCACCACCCACTGGCTGAACAGCAGCGTGGAACCGGCCGGCAGCAGGTGCCCGCCGACCTCGCGGTCCTCGGTGAGGTGGCGGCCCATCGCCCAGACCGGCGGGTAGAGCCGCATGGCTTCCTGCAGCACCGCCTGGGTGTACTCCAACCGGGGCAGATCGTCGATCGTCGGGGGCCGCCCGCCCAGCACCGTGTCGAGCTCGGCCTGCAACGCCCGCTCGGCCTGTGGGTCGGCGCCGAGGAGATGGAACGTCCAGGACAGCGCGTTTGCCGTGGTCTCGTGCCCAGCGAGCAGCAGCGTCAACGCCTCGTCGCGGACCTGGGTGTCGTCCATCCGCGCACCGGTCTCGGCGTCCTGGGTGAACAGCAGCAGGGAGAGCAGGTCGTCGCCGGTGGCGCCGGCCGCCCGCCGCCGGGCGATCAGGCCGTAGACCATGCGGTCGAGGGCGTCGCGGGAGGCCCGCCGGCGGCGGGAGGCGGGCAGCGGCAGCCGCTCGGCGGCGGTGAAGCCGGGCAGGACGCGGCGACCCGCCGCCGGCATGTTCTCGTGCAGCGCGGTGCGGACGACCTCGATCAGGGCGTCGTCGAGCGGCACGTCGAACAGGGTGCGCGCGACGATCTCCAGCGTCATCTCGGACATCTCGGCGTGGACGTCGAGGCGCTGGCCGTCGCGCCAACGGCGGGCGGTGGAGTCGGCGATCGCGGCGAACGCCGCGCCGTAGCCGGCGATCCGCTGGCGGTGGAACAGCGGCTGCATGAGCCGCCGGTTCGTGCGGTGGGTCTGCCCGGAGCTGGTCAACAGCCCCCGGCCAAGCAGGAGCGACAGCGGTTGGACGACCGTCAGGCGCCCGCCGCGACCGCGCCGCGCCGCCCCCTTGGCGTAGGCACGGTGGCCGCCGACCAGGGCGTCGGCGATCGCCTCCGGGTCGCTGACCAGGTAGGCCGACACGGGCCAGGCGGCGAGATGCACCACCGGGCCGTAGGCGCGGCGCAGGTCGAGGAACCGGGTGAGGGGATCGGACCGCATCCGGCGCAGGGCCGCCAGCCCATTGCCGGCCGGCCCGGGCACCTCCGCCGCCGGGCGTGGTGCCACCCGCACAGCCGGATGCTCAGTTGACACGGTCACTTCGCTACCTCCTCGGACGTCCCGACCCTCGTCAGGGTGGCCCGCCGGGATGCGAGGCAGATGTGAGCGGGACGTCACCTCGGCCGGGGGCGGGCCGGCGTGGCCACAGCCGGCGTCGCCACCGCCGGGGTGGCGGCGGCCGCGTCGGTGATTGCCGCGTCGGTGATCGGGGCCGCATGTGCCTCGGCGATGCCGGCGGCGGCGAGCCGGTCGAGGGTCCGGGCCAGGACCGCGGTGTCCTCCAGGGTCCTGACCTCGGTGATCTTCCCCCAGCGCATCCGCATGAACTGCATAACGACGTTGTCGTAGCGGGAGCCGTCCGGCAGGCCGGCGTCGACCGTGACGCGGGTGGCGATGCGGGTCGACCAGGGCCATCCGGCGACGAGCACGTCGTCGACCTGGAAGGTCGTGCCGGGCAGCAGCCGCTCGGTGCGTTGCCACCACAGCCGTAGCGCGGCCGCGGTGTGGCGCTCGCCGGACAGCGCGTGTTCCCCGTAGAAGCGGTAGGTGAACGTCGGCGCCATTCCGGCGATCATCGACTCCCAGTCGCCGGCGCTGATGGCGGCGAAGGCGGCGCGCACCCTGCCCGCCACGATGCGGTGGTACATCGGCCCTCCTGCTTTCGCTGGACCTGCGGGTCCCGGCGGTGGCGCCGGCCGCGGCGAGATCCACGCTAGCGGCAGTAAGTTCAATAGTGCAACCCGCTAGGCTCGGGTCATTGGTCGATATCCTTGTCGTAGAATGGAGGCATGTCCCGCTACCGACTTTGTCCGACTGTCGAACAGGCGGCTGTGCTGGAGGACCATTGCGGGCATGCGCGGTACGTGTGGAACCTCGCCGCGGAGCAACAGTCGTCGTGGAATCTGCGCCGCGGCCCGGCCCCCGGCTACAATGAGCAGTCGCGCCAGTTGACCGAGGCGCGTCGGGAGAATCCGTGGCTGGCGGCTGGTTCGCATATTGTCCAGCAGTAGGCGTTGCGGGATTTCGCCACGGCCATGGCGAATTTTTCCGGGGTTCGCATCGTAGGCCGTCGTGGCGGAAACGTGGCCGGTCGGCGGGTTTCCGGATTGTCGCGGTGAAACCCGCGGATGTGCGTACCCTGAACCGCCGCTGGTCCGAGGTCCGGATCCCGAAGGTGGGCTGGGTGCGGTTCCGCCGGTCCCGGACGGTCCCGGATGCACGTTCCTACCGGGTGACGCGGGACCGGGCGGGCCGCTGGCATGTCGCGTTCGCGGTCGTGCCCGATCCGATCCCGGCGCCGGGTACCGGCACGATTGTCGGGGCGGACCGGGGCGTGACCGTGTCGGCCGCGCTGAGCAGCGGGGAGTCGCTGCACTGTCCCGGGTTGCGGCCCGGGGAACAGGCTCGGCTGGTCCGCCTGCAACGCCGGCTCGTGAAGGCGAAACGTGGATCGAACCGGCGGGCCCGGCTCCGCGCGCGGATCGCCCGGGTGAAGGCCCGGGAGGTCGACCGGCGCAAGGACTGGGTCGAGAAGACCAGCACCGGTCTTGCCCGCCGGTACGACCTGATCCGGGTCGAGGCTCTGCCGGTCGGGACCATGACCCGCTCGGCGCGGGGCACCGTCGCCGCGCCGGGGCGGAACGTGCGGCAGAAAGCCGGGCTGAACCGGAGCATTCTCGCCCACGGCTGGGGGCTGCTGGTCCGGCGGTTGGAACAGAAAGCCCCCGGCCGGGTCGAGAAAATCAATCCTGCGTACACGTCGCAGACCTGTAACACCTGCGGGACCCGGGATCGGGAGGCGCGTGAGAACCAAGCCGTCTTCCGCTGTCGGGCCTGCGGATGTCAGGCGAACGCCGACGTGAACGCGGCACGGAACATCGCCCTGGGGCATCAGTGGGCAACCACGTGGGTGACTGCGCGGGGAGGCGACGCCAATGGGCGGCCCGTGAACCGCGAACCTCAACACTGCGCGCCCCCTCCGGTGGATGTGTAGAAGTTGGAATCCCCCGTGTTCACGCGAGGGAGGATGCCAAGCGCCAGACGAGCTTCGCGGCTATGCACTGCTCCCTCGCCCGGACTCTGGAGGTGGTGGGCGACTGGTGGTCGCCACTGGTGCTGCGCGACCTCTACCTGGGCATCCGCCGCTTCGACGAGCTGGTCACGGACCTGGGGATCTCCCGCAACCTGCTGACCTCCAGGCTGGCCGACCTGGTCGCCGGCGGAGTGGTCCGGCGGGTCCGGTATGCCGATCGTCCACCGCGGTTCGAGTACGAACTGACCGACGCCGGTCGCGACCTCGTCCCGGTGCTCCTCGGGATGACCGCCTGGGGGGATCGCTGGGCGACGCCCGAAGGCGGCCCGCCGATCCGGTTCGAGCACGACCGCTGCGGCCGGGAGTTCATCCCCACGGTGCACTGCTCCGCCTGCGGCGAGCCCGTCACCGCCGACGCTGTGCGCCCCCGGCCCGGCCTCGGCGGCCGGCGCGCGCCGGGGACGATGGTGCTCCCCGACCTCCTCGCCGATCGTCCCGACTGACCCGGCTGACCCGGTCGGACCCGCAGGCGAAGGGGCCCGGCGAGGACGTCCGCTCGCGGCTTGTCGACGTGCCGGCCAGGCTCCTGCCGGGTTGAGCCGCCCGCGCCACGCGGGCGCGGGCCGGCCGGCGCGGCGAGGCTCCCGGCCGGGACGGTGGCCGCGGCGCAGTGGACGGACGCCGGGGGTACGGCCGGCGCCGCCTCGGCGCGGCTCGCCGGTTCCGGCCGGCGGAGCGCCCCGGGACGGACGGCGGCCACGGGAACCGGTGCCGGCCGCGTCCCGACCCGGAGGCCGCGCCGGCCGGCGGGCTCGCGGTCAACGCCGCATCAGCAGCGAGCCGCCCAGCAGGTAGGCGCCGACCATCTCGAAGTTCATCGGCGACAGGGTGATGTGCGCGGCCGCGCTGTGGACGTCGCGCAGGCAGCGGTCGAGCCGCCCGCCCGCGCCCAGCGCGCGGGTGCCGGCCATGCTGTGCAGGCTGTCCACGGCCTTGACCGTGTTCTCGCCGACGGTGGCGGCGGCCAGCCTGATCAGCGCGGACAGCTCCTCGCCGCCGATCAGGCAGCGCAGGCTGGCATGGTTGGCGGCGTCTTCCAGCAGCAGCTCGGCGGAGCGGACCAGCGCGGCGGCGCGGGCGAGGCCGGCCTGGACGGTGTGGCTGGAGCCCAGGGTCTGCGTCCCCCGGGCGGGGACCGTGCCCACGGCGATGCCCGGGAAGGCGCTCAACGCATCCTGGGCGATGCCGAGGATCGTCGACGCCGTGGTGAACGGCCCGAAGTCGTAGTAGGCGATGGGATAGCCGCGGGAGGGACGGGCGGCCGGTGGGCGGCGCAGCAGGCCGCCGTCGACGGTGAACTCCTCGGGCACGAACTGGTCGTCGACGGTGAAGCTGACACTTCCCGTCCCCCGCAGGCCCGTCGTGAACCAGTCGTCGTCGAAGCGGACCGCGTCGGCGGGGACGAACAGCATCCGGGTCCGCGCGGTCGCCGCCGTCGCGGGATCGCCACCCGCAGGATCGCCACCCGCGGGATCGCCGCCCGGGGGGCCGCCCGCCGCGGGGCCGCCTCCCGAGGGGCCGCCTCCAGAGGGGCCGCCTCCCGCACTGTCGGGCGCCAGGACGAGGCCTTCCTCCGCGGCGGGGTCGACCTCCGTGACCAGGGAGGCACAGACGAGCCAGTCGGCGTGCGTGGATCCGCTCGCGAACGACCAGCGGCCCCGTAGTCGGTAGCCGCCGGGCACCGGCTCGGCCTGACCGGACGGGTTGATCCCACCGACCACGAGCCCGTCGCTGTCCTGGAAGAGCTGGCAGGCGACCTGCTCCGGCAGGTAGTCCGACATCCGGGAGATGACTCCCTGCACCCCCATCTGCCAGGCGACCGAGGCGTCGACGCGGGCGAGGGCCTGCAGGACGGCGGAACCGGTCCGGACGCTGACTCCGCCGCCACCGAAGGACGGGGACACCCACATGCGGTGAATATTCTGATCCCGCAGCGCGGCGATGACGGCGGGCGGCGTCACCCTTTCCCGTTCGGCCTGCTCGCGATGGCGGACCAGGACGGGAGTGACCTTCTCGACTCGCGAGAGCCACTCGGTCGTCTCTTCGTGGGAGTGTGCGGAGCCGCTCCAGGACACGTCAGATACCTACTCTGCTCGGAATTCGCGTCGGGTCTGCAGGCAAAGGCCGGAACGGAAGTGCCGGTAGGCTCTTGACCGGCAGGTTTCCGGCTCTTTGCGGGGACGGGCGGCCGGTTGCCATTGTTGTTGACAGCTCGATACGCGCCGGCGCCGGGTGGCCCGTAGGTGGTGGATGCCAGGGGCCGCCCACCGGAGCGGGACGCGCGACGAGGCGGTGCGCCGCGGTCGTAGTGGCGCTGAGCTGCGCGGACATCCGCCGCCCCTTCCTCATCGGGGCAGGCGACCGCGGGTTGCGGCCACCTTGCGGCCCGGCGTTCAGCCGCATCTACGGTTAGATCCTAGCAATTTAAACGCAGATGCGGTCTGATGTAGGAAGAAGGGTCCGTGGGTGCGGTCCAGTTGGCCGGGTCGGACGGTCCGATAGGCCCCAGTGTGACCCGACTGCCCGGGGGTATTCGCCGGTCGCAGCGTTGCTCGAACGGCCGGAAGACGGCCGCGTGACTCGGGTAACACCGTCGTCATGCAACTCGTCCGATACATGAGCTAGATAAGGTCGATTCATGATCCTTAGTATTCGTAACCGATTCACCGGAATTATTACCGAGATAGTTAGCGGCTCGGTCATGGGAACCGTCACCATGGAGATTCCCGGCGGCCAGTCGCTCGCGGCCACGGTCACGATGGACGCGATCAAGGATCTCGGTATCGGCATCGGCACCGCCGTGGAGGCGCTCATCAAGTCGACCGACATCGCGGTGGCGACCACCGAGGTGTCCGGACTGAGTATCCGGAACAAGCTGGCGGGCACGCTCGTCGGACTCGACTCCGGCGGTGCGATGTCAGTCGCGAGGATCAAGGTCGGCAAGGATGTGGAGCTCACGGCGGCGATCACCCGGGCGGCGGCCGAGGAGCTCAAGCTCGAGCCCGGTACGCCGGTCACCGCACTGATCAAGTCCACCGAGGTCTCCTTCTCCGCAGTCTGACGCGCCCTCCGCGCCGACCGGCGCATCCGCCGGTCGGCGCGCGGCGCCTCCTCGGCAGCCCGTAGCGTCCGCCTGCCGCCTGCCGCCTGCCGCCTGCCGCCTGCCGCCTGCCGCCTGCCGCCTGCCGCCTGCCGCCGCAGCCCTTGCCCTCGCGCCGCCGCTTGCCGCCAGCTCGGCTGCGGTGCCCGCCCGCGGCCCGCGCCTGGCCGCCTGGCCGCCTGGCCGCCTGGCGAAGTCACCCGATCCGGGTGTCCGGGTGCGGTTCGGAAAAGGACGCACTGTTATTGCGACCCAGGGTGGGTACCCCGTAACGCAGGGCCTGACCACCCGCTGTGCGGGGGATCGCACCGGCATGCCCCCCGGCGGTCGCGATACGCGTCCCTGACGTCGACGTACTGTCACCGAATCCGGGTGACCGCTTTCGCATCCCATATTCCATCAGTGGCCCGACGTATGCGGAGAATGCGCGGTTTCCCGGCTCGGCCGCAGTGCTTCCGCGGACAAGCCGGATGGCCGCCGTCGACCAGGAGGCGGGAATTCTCGTGGAGATCGCAATCACCGGGGCAACCGGATTTCTGGGTGTGCATCTGGTGCGGGAACTTCTCGAGCGGAATGCGTCGCTGACGGTTCTGGCCCATGCGGGCTCCGGGGACGCCGCGGCCCGGCTCGCCAGGTTCCTGCAGGTCACCGGGGCCAGCCCGCGGCTGGTCGACGAGCTCCCGCACCGGGTCTCGGTGGTCGACGTGGACGTGGCCGAGCCGTTCCTCGGCCTCGCTCGTGCCGATTTTCGGCGGGTGGCGGACGGCGTCGACGCCATCTGGCACAGCGCCGCCCAGACGAAGCTCGCCGGCGACCTCACCGAGCTGCAGCACGTCAACGTCGGCGGCACCCGGAACATGCTGGCGCTGGCGGCGGCGGGCGGGCGACGGCCGCGTTTCTACCACGTGAGCACGGCGTTCGTGGCCGGCCTGCGGCCCGACCCGGTCGTCTACGAGGACCAGCTCGACGCCTCGTGGGGATTTGCCAGCCCGTACGAGCAATCGAAGTACGAGGCGGAGGTCGTGGTCCGGGACTGGTCGGCCGACAGCGGCCGGCCGGTCGTGGTGTTCCGGCCGAGCGTCCTGGTCAGCCACCGCCCGCCGCATCCGGACCTGCCGTCGGACACCCTGGAGGCGGTCGCCCGCTTCATGCTCACGATCGCCTCGATGGCGGTGGAAGGCGGCCTGGTCGACGCCGAGGAGCCGGCCGTGCAGACCGTGCGGGTCGTCGGCGACCCGCAGGCACGCTGGAACATGATGGCCGTCGATGACGCCGTGCGGGACATGGTGCGCCTCGCCGGGCGCCCACCGGCCGGCGCGACGACCACCTATCACATCGTCAGCAGCCGCGACCTGCCCGTGTCGCTGCCCATCGACCTGCTGGAGAGCCTCCTGCCGGTCCGCGTGGAGCTCGTCGAGCAGCCCCCGACCGACCCGACGCCGCTGGAACGGATCATCGGCATGGTGCCCGGGTTCCTCATGTACCTGCGCCATCGCCACGTCTTCGACGACACCCGCACCCGCACGGCGCTGGGCGAGCGGCTCGCCGAGACGCTGGTGGACCGGGACTACCTGCTCTCCGGCCTGGGCGTCGCGGAGATGGACCTGGCTCCGGGCGACCTGCTCGCCTCCGACCTGCTGGCCCGCGCCCTGTCCGCCTACGACCCGACGACCAGGGCCGATCCCGCCGCACGAGCCGATCCCGCCGCGCCTCTCGACCCCGCCGCGCGGACCTACCCGGCCGCACGGACAGACCCGGCGCCGCGGGTCGAATCCGCCCAGATCAAATCCGCCCCGGGTGGGAGCAGCCGATGACCGTCACCCCTCGACCGCCCCGCATCGCGGGCCCGCCGGAGCGCCGGAGCCGTCCTGCGCCGGCGCTGCGCCGGCCGCCTGCGCGTCGGCCCCACCCGGATGGATCCGACAGCCGGCCGGTGACGGCACCGACCTGGCGGCCGGGCCCGCACCCGGCGGCCTTCACCGGACCGGAGCTTGCCGCCTGCGTGCGCGCGGTGCGGGAGCCGGTGCACCTGCTGGCCGTGCCCGGCCGGGGCGTCGGCCTCGGTCTCGGCGGCGACGTCGGCGCCGGGGACCCCGCCGCCCCGGTGGTGGTGGGCATCCTGCCCGCCCTGTACCCGGAGTGGCTTGGCGACCGCTCGTTCGCGGCGGCGCACGGGGNGCGTTTCCCCTACATCGCCGGGGAGATGGCGACCGGCATCGCGACGACCGCGATGGTGACCGCGATGGCCCGCGCCCGGATGCTCGGCTTCTTCGGCTCGGGCGGGCTGGGACTCGACCGGATCGAGAAGGCCGTCGTCACCCTGGCCGACGCGCTCGCCGGCCAGCCGAACTGGGGGGTCAACCTGCTGCACTCGCCGGGCGACCCGGCGCTGGAGAACACCACCGCCGCCCTGCTGCTGCGCCACGGGGTTCCGTGCGTCTCGGCGTCGGCGTTCATGTCGATCACGCCGGCGGTGGTCCGCTGCGCGGCGGCGGGGTTGCGCCGCACGCCCGACGGCCGGGTGGAGCGCCGAACCCGGGTGTTCGCGAAGATCTCCCGGCCCGAGGTCGCCGAGCAGTTCATGTCGCCGCCGCCGGGGGAGATCCTGCGTGCCCTGGTCGACGCCGGGCAGATCACCGCGGCGGAGGCGGAGCTCGCGGCGGGCCTGCCGATCGCCGAGGACATCACGGTCGAGGCCGACAGCGCCGGGCATACCGACGGGCGGCCGATGGCCATCGTGGTCCCGGCCGTGCAGGCCGTGCGGGACCGGGTCGTCGCCCGCTTCGACTACCCGCGGCCAGTGCGGGTGGGCGCCGCCGGCGGCCTGGGCACGCCGCAGGCGGTCGCGGCGGCCTTCGCGCTCGGCGCGGCCTACGTGCTCACCGGTTCGGTGAACCAGGTCAGCGTCGAGTCCGGCCAGTCCGAGGACGCCAAGGCGATGCTCGCCGGTGCCGACCTGGCCGACGTGGCGCTGGCGCCGGCCGCGGACATGTTCGAACTCGGCGCCAAGGTGCAGGTGCTGCGCCGCGGATCGATGTTCGCGCCGCGTGCCGGGCTGCTGTTCGAGGCGTACCGCCGGCACGACAGCCTGGAACAGCTCGCCCCCGAACTGCGCGCGAAGCTGGAGCGCGACCTGTTCGGCATGTCCCTGGACGACGTGTGGACCCGCACCGCCGCGTACTGGGTCGAACGCGACCCCGGCCAGGTGGAGCGGGCGTTGCACGATGCCAAGCACCGGATGGCGCTGGTGTTCCGGTGGTATCTGGGGAACTCCGGCCGGTGGGCGCTCGCCGGCGAGCAGAGCCGGCGCACCGACTACCAGATCTGGTGCGGTCCGGCGATGGGCGCGTTCAACCGGTGGATCAGCGGCAGCTTCCTCGCACAGGCGGCGGAGCGCAGCGTCGTCCAGATCGCCCTGAACCTCCTCGAAGGAGCGGCGGTGGTCACCCGCGCTCATCAGGTGCGCAGCTTCGGGGTGCCGGTGGGTGTCGCTCAGTTCCCGCCGCGCCGGCTGGTGCTCGGCGCCGACGGCTGACCTCGCGGCCGGTCGGTCTCGAAAGGGCCGGCCGGTCCGGAAGGAGACACGGACACAATGCGACGAACCGACTCCCCGCCCCAACCGCCGATCGCGGTCGTCGGAGTGGGCGCCATCATGCCGGGCTCGATCGATGCCGCCGGGTTCTGGAACTCCATCGTCCGCGGCGAGGATCTGATCACCGAGGTGCCGCGTTCCCACTGGCTGGTCGAGGACTACTACGACCCGGACCCGGCCGCGATCGACAAGACCTACGTGCGGCGCGGCTCGTTCCTGCCGACGATCGACTTCGACCCGGCCGAGTTCGGCATCCCGCCGAGCACCGTCCCGGCCACCGACACCGCGCAGTTGTTCGCGCTGCAGGTCGCCGACCAGACGCTGCGCGACGCCCTGGGCGACGAGTACGACACCGCCGACCGCGGCGGCATCGGCTGCATCCTCGGCAGCGGCAACCTGGAGCTGCTCAGCGAGATCGACCTGCGCCTGGGTCGTCCGATGTGGTTGAAGGCGCTGCGTGAACTCGGCTACTCCGACGCCGATGCCCGGCGGACCTGCGACCACGTCCTCAAGGACTATCCGCAGTGGCAGGAGGCCACGCTGCCCGGCGGCCTGGGCAACATCGTCGCCGGCCGGGTCGCGAACCGGCTCAACCTGCACGCGGTGAACTACACCGTGGACGCCGCCTGCGCGAGCTCCCTGGCGGCGGTGTCGGCCGGCGTGAACGAACTCGTCCTCGGCCGCGCCGACATGATCATCAGTGGTGGTGTCGACGCCCTGAACAACCCGTGCACGTTCGTGAGTTTCTGCAAGACGCCGGCGCTGTCGCCGACAGAGGACTGCCGGCCCTTCTCCGCGCAGGCCGACGGCACGCTGCTCGGCGAGGGCGTCGCGATGGTCGCGCTCAAGCGCCTCGACGACGCCCGCCGGGACGGCAACAAGATCTACGCCGTGATCCGCGGGATCGGCTCGTCGTCGGACGGCCGGGGCGCGGCGATCTACGCCCCGGCGCCGGGCGGGCAGGTCAGGGCGGTGCGGGCCGCCTACGCCGACGCCGGCTACGGCCCGGAGACGGTCGGGCTCGTCGAGGCGCACGGCACCGGCACCGTCGTCGGGGACCGCACCGAGGTCACCGCGCTGACCGAGGTGTTCGGCGACGCCGAGCGCACCGGCGACCGCTGGTGCGCGCTGGGTTCGGTCAAGTCGCAGATCGGGCACACGAAGTCGGCGGCCGGCGCGGCCGGGCTACTCAAGGCCGTGCTCGCCCTGCACCACCACACCCTGCCACCGACGATCAAGGTGACGGAGCCGAACGCCGATCTCTCGCTCGATTCCAGCCCCTTCTACCTCAACACCGTCTGCCGCCCCTGGGTGCGCCCGGCGGACCACCCGCGGCGGGCCTCGGTGTCCAGCTTCGGCTTCGGTGGCATCAACTTCCACATCGCGTTGGAGGAGGCACCCGCCCCCGCCGGCGGGTCCCGAGCGGCCGGCGAGTCCGGCGAGTCCGGCGACGGCCTCGTCCGGCGGCATCGCCTGCCGCGGGCCGCCGGCAGCGAGCTGGTCCTGTTCGGCGCCGACACGCCCGAGCAGATCGTCGCCGCGCTGCGGGCGATCGACACCTCCCGACCCACCGCGGGGATCGCGCGGGCGAGCCGGCGCGAGTTCGACTCCCGCCGCCCGGTCCGCCTCGCCCTGGTCGCGGGCTCCGCCGAGCAGCTCGGCACCCGGATCGACCAGGCCGCCAACCTGATCGGCCAGCGGCCGCGGGAGCCGTTCACCAACCCCCGTGGGCTGCACTACGCGGTCCCGAACTACGCGGCCCCGACCGACGCGGCCCCGACCGACGCCGCCGGCACCGGCATCCCGCCCGTGCCGCCGCCGGCGGCGGCCCCGCCGGCGTTCCTCTTCCCCGGCCAGGGCAGCCAGTACGTCGGGATGGGCACGGACGTGGCGCTGCGCTACCCCGCCGCGCAGGAGGTCTGGGACCGCCTCGGCGGCCTGCGTTTCGGCGGCACACCGCTGCACGAGGTGGTGTTCCCGCCGCCGACCTTCGACGAGGCCGAGCGCGCCGCCCGGCAGAGCACGCTGACCGCCGCCGAATGGGCGCAGCCGGCGATCGCGCTGCACTCGCTGGCCCTGCTCGCCGTCCTCGACGGCTACGGGGTCCGCCCACCCTGCGTGGCCGGACACAGCTTCGGTGAGCTGACGGCCCTGTGCGCCGCCGGCGTCCTCGACGCCGAATCGCTGGTCATCCTCGCCCGCCGGCGCGGCGAGCTGCTGCGCAACACCACCGAGCGGGCGGGCGGGCGGATGCTCGCCGCCGTCGCCGCCCACGACGACGTTGCGGCAGCCCTCGACGGGCTGCCCGACCGGGACGTCTGGGTGGCCAACCACAACGCCCCGAGGCAGCTCGTGCTGTCCGGCACGGCGGCGGCCCTGGAGACCGTGCAGGGCAAGCTCGCCGCCGAGGGCATCGCCACGCGGTGGCTGGAGACGGCCACCGCCTTCCACTGCCCCCTGGTCGCGGCGGCCCGCGACCCGCTGCGCGAGGTGCTCGAGGGCATCGAGATCCATCCGGCGCACTGCGAGGTCATCGCGGGCTCCGACGGCCGGCCCTACCCGTCCGACCCGGCGCTGATCCGGGAGCGGATCGTCGACCAGCTCACCGCGCAGGTGCTGTTCGTCGACCAGATCGAGACCATGTACGCCGACGGCGTGCGGACCTTCGTCGAGGTGGGCCCCGGCGGGGCCCTCACCGGCCTGGTCAACCAGATCCTCGACGGCCGGGAGCACCTCGCGATCAGCCTGGACCGCCGCGGCCAGGACGGCGACGCCACGCTGCAGTCCGCGCTCGGCCAGCTCGCCGTCCAGGGCGTGCGGCTGACCTTCGACGACCCGCCGCCCGCCCCCGCCGGCGTGCGGCACCGGAAGCCGGTGATGACGATGCGGATCGACGGATCCAACTACGGCCGCAACTACCCGCCGCCGCTGGACGAGCCATCGCCCAACGGCGATCACCCAGCCCGGTCCGCCGCGACCGCCTCCCCGGCGTCCGTGCCTCCCGCGCCCGCCTCCCCGGCGTCCGCCGCCGCGCCGGCCGCGCCGGCCGTGCCGGCCCCGGCCCCAGCCGACGACGTCGCCGTCCCGCCGCGTTCCGTCGCCCCCGCCGCACAGCCGGCCCCGGTTCCGGTTCCGGTCGACAGCGCGATCCCGACAGCACCGACGGCACCGACCGTCGGACCGCCGACGCAGCCCGGCGCACCATCGCGGGCCGCGGAATCCCTGGCGGCACCGCCGGCGGCCGCGCCGCCGGTCGCCGGTCCGACACCGACACCGACACCGACACCGACACCGACATCGACATCGACACCGGCACCGCCGCCCGCCGAGCCGATGCCCGCCGAGCCGATGCCGGCTGCGCAGGCCGCGGAGCCCATGCCGGCTCCCCCGGCCGCGGAGCCGATGCCCAGGGCGCCGTCCCCCGGCGGGCTGGTCACCACTGCGGAGATGCCGGCGGTGGCGTCGTCGCCCGATGCGGCGCTGGTGGGCGATGTCGTCGCCGGGCCGGGCTGGTGGGCCGCCTTCGTCGAGGCACACCGGCAGACCGCCCAGGTCCAGGCCGCCTACCAGCACCTGATGACCGAGGCACAGGTGGAGTTCCTGCGCACGACGGAGGCCATGTGCGCACGGCTGGCCGGTGCACCCGCCATGGACGTGCCCCCGGCGCCCGGATACCTGCCGGCCGTGCCGACGGTGAACCCCGCGGCGCTGCCAGCGTCGGCCCCGCCTGCGCCACCTGCGGCGGCGGTGCCGGCCACGGCGATGCCGGCGGCGGCGATGCCTGCGTCGGCCATGCCCCCGGCGCCGGCGGCGCCGACGAGCACCACGCCCCGGCCGGCCGAACCGGCCCAGGCTGGTCAGGCCATGGCGGCGCCGCCCGCGGTGCCGGTGGCCGACTCGACGATCGCGCCACCCACCTCCGCCGCGGTCGCCGTGCCGCCGGTGGTGGCGCAGGGCACCGTCTCGCCCGTTGCCGCAGCACCTGGCATTGCCGCTGATCAGCCGGTCGGTGGCTCGCCCGCCGTCGCCCCGGCACCGGCCGGTGGCGAGGCCGCGGGGGCGCCGGCGCCCCCGCGTAGCGTCGAGGAGCTGGAGGCGTTGCTGCTCGACGTCGTCGCGGAGCGCACCGGATACCCCGCCTCCGCGCTGGCGATGGACATGGAGCTGGAGGGCGACCTCGGCATCGACTCGCTGAAGAAGGTCGAGATCCTCTCCGCGCTGCGTCAGCACGTCGGCGAGATCGCGGTCGACGTCAGCGAGGGCGACGCCCTGGCTCAGCTCACCGCGCTGCGCACCCTCGGCGAGGTCGTCGATCTCATGCGCAACCGGGCCGACGAGCCGCAACCGGCGGCGACCGGAGCGACCGGAGCGACCGGAGCGAGCGGGTCGACCGGGCTGACCGGGCTGACCGGGCTGGATCCGACCGGCCCCGGCACGGCGGCGGCCGCGGCCATCCCGGACCTCGCCGAGCGCCCCGCCGGGGATCCGGCGGGGGCTGCGGCGGCCACCTCGGCACAGGGCTCGACGGGCGTGGCGGCCGATGCCCCCTTTCCGGCCGGTTCCCCGGGAGGGGCCGCCGGCTGGCCGCCGCTGACCCGGCTCGTGCCGGAGGTCAGGCCCGTCATGGCCCCGGGGCTTGCTCCTCTCGGGCTGGGCGCGCGTCCGCTGACGATCGTCGACGGCGGCAGCGGCCTCGGGTCCGCGCTCGCCGCCGAGCTCGACCGGCATGGCCTCCGCGCGGTCGTCACCGACGGCCCGCCGGACGCCGGGCCGGACGGGGCACCGGGCGGGCTGGCCGCCGACGCCGGCGGGGTGATCCTGCTCGGCGGGCTGGCGGGCGTCGACTCCGTCGAGCAGGCCCTCGACCGGCAGCGGGACGCCTTCCGCTGGGCGCGGGCCGTGGCCTCGTCGCCGGCCGTGCACGGTGGGCTGTTCGTCACCGTGCAGGACACCGGCGGCGATCTCGGCCTCGACGGTCGGCAGGGGACGCGGGCCTGGCTCGGCGGGCTGGCCGCGCTGGCCAGCACCGCGGCCGCGGAATGGCCGGACGCCGCGGTCCGGGCGATCGACTGCGAACGGGCCGGGCGCGACCCGGCCCGGCTCGCCGCCGCCATCGCCCACGAGCTGCGGCAGGGCGGGATGACCCCGGTCGTCGGCCTGCGCGCCGACGGCACCCGCCTCGTTGCGGGGGTGGCGCCGGCCCCGCCGGAACCGGCGGACGCGCACCCGCTTCGGCTCGCGCCCGGCGCGGTGATCGTCGCGACGGGCGGCGCCCGCGGCGTGACGGCCGCATCCCTGATCGAGCTGGCCCGGACCTGCCAGCCGCGGCTAGTCCTGCTGGGCCGCACGCCCCTGCTCGACGAGCCGGCCGGGCTCGCGGCCGCGACCGACGAGCCGTCGCTGGTGCGGCTGCTGGCCGACCGCGACGACGCGGCAGCCGGCCCGGCCCGGCTGCGGGCGCAGGCGCGCGAGATCCTGGCCGCGCGGGAGGTGCACGCCACCCTCGCCGCCCTCCGGCGCGCCGGTTCGCAGGCCCGCTACCTGCCGGTGGACGTCCGCGACCCCGACGCGGTCGCCCGTGCCCTGGAGGAGGTCCGGGCGGACTGGGGGCCGGTCAGCGGGCTCGTCCACGGTGCCGGCACCCTCGCCGACAAGCTGCTCGTCGACAAGACCGACGACGCCTTCGACCGGGTGTTCGACACGAAGGCGCGGGGTCTGTGGACGATGCTGGACGCGCTCGCCGACGACCCCGTGGAGCTGCTGTGCCTGTTCTCCTCGGTGGCGGGCTGGTTCGGCAACGCCGGCCAGGCCGACTACGCCATGGCGAACGCGACCCTGGACCATGTCGCGGGCACCTACCGGGCCACGCATCCGGACTGTCTGGTGCGATCGATCGCCTGGGGCCCCTGGGCCGGAGGGATGGTCGGACCGCTGCTCGCCGAGGTCTTCGCCAGCCGCGGAGTGCCGGCGCTCCCGGTCGCCCAGGGCGCGGCGGCGTTCGTCGACGAGATCACGGGTGCGCGCAGCGCCGGGACGCAACCGCGGATCCTGCTCGGCGCGGGCGGCCCGGAGGCACTCGGCGCCTCGGCCGACGGCGAGCAGGCACCGTCCGCCCGGCGAGTTCTCGGCCAGCTCTCGGTGCACGAACGCACCCATCCCTGGCTGACCGACCACAGCCCGGCCGACATCGCCGTGCTCCCGCTCGCGATGGCGCTGGACTGGCTCGCCCGCGGGGCCCGCGCGCTGCGCGGCGACGGCGAGGCCGGGATGGTGCTGCGCGACCTGCGGGTCCTGCGCAAGATCGCCTTCCCGCACCTGGCCGACACCGGGCACGAGCTGTACGTCAGCGTGACCGAGGCCGGGGCCCCGGGCGGCGGTGACCTGTCCGCCGCCGGTGCCGGCGCGGCGCCGCTACCCGTGCTGCGCCTCGACGACGCCGACGGCATGCCCCACTACCAGGCCAGACTCGACGCCGCACAGCCAGCGCCCGTGCCGTCGTCAGCCTGGCCGACCCCGGACGGCCTCGCCGAGAAGGCGGCCGAGGTGTCGACGTGCCGGGACCTGATCTACCGCAGCGACGCGCTGTTCCACGGCCCGCGTTTCCAGGCGATCCAGTGGCTCAAGGGGATGTCGGAGCATGGCGCCGAGGGGTCCGTCGTCGGTGTGCGGGAGCTGGCCTGGGGGCTCGACGACTGGTACTTCGACGTCGCCGGCCTCGACGGCGGGATGCAGCTCGCCGGGCTGTGGGCCTGGCGGGTGCTCGGTGGCGCGTTGCCCGTCGCCGTTCGCGAGTGTCGCATTCACCGGCCGGGCCTGATGACCGGGCAGGCCCGCGGCGTCGTCACCGCCCGGGAGATCGACAACATCCACGCCCTGTGCGACGTGGTGGTCCTGGACGACGACGCCGCCCGGATCGAGCTGATCGGGGTGGAGCTGGTCCGCCGCCCCGACTGGATGCCCTCATCCTGACCCCCAGGGGCGATCGGGGAAGGGTCGCGTCTGAACGCACGAGGCCCCGGACCGGCGGCGCCTACCGGCCCGGGGCCGCTTTTCGCCCCGGGCCCACATGCCGCCTACTCAAATGTAACCGCTACCGCGAAATGTAACTCCACTGTGGTTACATTTGGGCCGTGTCGCATGACGTGACCGAAATGATCAATCGCCTGCGGGTGGCGGGAGGCGACACCACCGAGGTGGAGGTCAAGTCCGCTGCGGGCGGGTTGCCCGTCTCACTCACCGCGACGTTGAGCGCGTTGGCGAACCAGCCTGGCGGCGGGACCATCATCCTGGGGCTCGACGAGCAGGCGGGATTCCGCCCGGTCGGGCTCGTCGACCCGCAGGTTCTCAAGCAGGGTCTGGCCGCCAAGGCTCGGGCGTTCACACCGCCGGTCCGGCTCACGGTCGACGACGGGGAGGTGGATGGCGCCGCGGTTGTGGTTGCTCGGGTGCACGAGTGCGACCGGTCGTCCAAGCCCTGCCGCGTCACCGCGACCGGCACGGCATACCTCCGTAGCTACGACGGGGACTACGCCCTGTCCGAGGTGGAGGAACAGGGATTCCTGGCTGCCCGCCAGGCACCACTGTTCGATCGGTCACCCGTCGAGGACGCCACCATCGACGATCTGGACACCGAACTCGTCGACGCATTCCTCGGCGCCGTTCGCGAACGCGACCCGGCCGGACTCGGCCGATTTGCCGATGATGCCGAGCTCCTGCGCCGCGGCGGAGTGACGATCGATGGCGGACAGCCCACCGTCGCGGGTCTCCTCGCCCTCGGGGCCCACCCCCAGCAATGGTTCCCCCGATACGTGATCCAAGCGGCCGCAGCGCCCCTTCCCACGGACTCCGCCGCCACGCGGGCCCGCAACCAGGTGACCATCAGCGGGCCTGTCCCGCGGATGCTTGACGCAGCGCTGCTGTGGGCCCGGCGCACCTTCGATACCGCGATCGTCGCCGAGTCGGACGGCACGGTCCACGACCGCCCCAGCTATCCTCTCGTCGCCTTCCGCGAGCTGGTCGCCAATGCTCTGATCCACCGCGACCTCGACCACTGGTCCGCCGGGCTCGCCGTCGAGGTACGGCTCCTCCGGGACCGTCTGGTGGTGGCCAACCCCGGCGGCCTGTACGGCATCACTGTCGACCGGCTTGGCCGCGACGCCGTGACCTCGGCCCGTAACGCCAGGCTCGTCGCGATCTGTCAGCACGTCCGTACCCCGCAGACCGGAGCTCGGGTCATCGAAGCTCTCGCAAGCGGGATTCCCACCGTCACCGAGGCGCTCGCAGACCACGGTCTGCCACCGGCCCACTACGTCGACAGCGGCATCCGGTTCACCGTCGTCCTCCACCAGTTCGCAACCGCCACGCCCGCAGTGACCGCCAAACCCAAGCTGGGCGCCACGGAGCGTCGCGTCTACCAAGCCCTGACCAGCCAGGGAAGAACGGCCCGCGAACTCGCCGAGGAACTCGGTCTGTCCGCGCCGAACATTCGCAGGTCGCTGCGCAACCTGCGCGGCCGCGGACTGGTCATCCAACTCGGCGGCCGCGGGAGAACCACCACCTACCAGCGGAGACCCGACGGCGTGTAATCAAGGCCACCAGCGGAAGACCCGTTCCACCCATGTTGCCGTTTCCCGGATCGTGGGTGCCGGTGAGGCCCGCGGCGTCGTCACCGCCCGGGAGATCGACAACATCCACGCCCTGTGCGACGTGGTGGTCCTGGACGACGACGCTGCCCGGATCGAGCTGATCGGCGTGGAGCTGGTCCGCCGCCCAGACTGGATGCCCCCGCCCTGACCCCTCACGATGGGGGCCGAGCGGATGGTCGCGCGTGAGAGCGAACAGCGAAGGGACCCGCGGTCAGGCCGTGAATCCGCCTGACCGCGCCGGCCGCCCCACGACCACGGACTCCAGGGCATTGAACTGCAGCCGCGTTGTGCCTTCGAGGTGGGCGACGTCGTCCCGGCCGTCGCCGGTGAGGGCGAGGAAGACGTACTGTTCCGTACGGGTCAGGCGGGTGCCGGCGGCGTCGGCGGCCAGCTCGACGGTGGTGAGCGATGCCCAGCGGGGCTGGCCGTCGAGAATGCCCGTGTACGTGAAGACGATGCGTTCGTCGGGAACGATGTCGAGGAACTGCGCGTGGTACTCGATCCGCTCCGGCACCCCGGAGACGGCGAAGGTACCGCCGGCGAGTTCGTGTCCGCCGATGCGGAAGTCCAGCTCGTGCCGGCTCGTCCCCGGCTCGCCCGGGATGCGGAACCAGCGCCTGCGCAGCGCGATGTCGGCGAAGGCGGTGAAGACGTGACCTGGTGGTGCCGCCAGGACGCGCGACAGCCTGAACGACCCGTGAAGCAGGGGGGAACCCGCTTCGGCGGGGACAGTGGCGCTGTCCGCCGAGTCCCCGGACGGGCGATCGATCAGCACCGGCTCATCGTCCCACGGACCGATCCCGCACGAGGCCCATCACTGGGTCGTGCCGCCAGCTTGCCCGTCCGCGGTGTGATTGATATCTCCGTCGCGATGGTGAACGAGAACGCGCTGCGGAGATGCCCACCTGATTTCGGCTGGTCAGGGGTGTTGAAATGTGTTGGACGGCGCCCTCGACCGCCGGCAGACGGTCCTTCCAGGCGGGGATTTATGTCTTCGTTTCGGCACTTTCTGGTAGCACCCGGCGGGAAGCGGCGGCGCTAGTCTTCGTGTCGTCACCGAATCGCGACGGCAAGCATTTCTGGTTGCTTTCCGGGTTGCCGACTGCTTGTCCATCTGATCTGGGCGTTCTGCCGTCTGTGATTATCCATCGACGGAAATGTGTGAGGATGCATATCATGGCTTTGCGAAGGATCCAGTTGGCCGTGGCGGCCGCCGGTCTGCTCGTTCTCGCTTTCGGGATCGGCGGCATCGCCCCAGGGGGGATCTCCGCACCCATCGGTCAGTCGCACGCGAACCACGGAGCCGTGAATATCTTCGCCGGCGGCGGCAACGGTATCGACAACGGAAACGGGGTCGACCACGGTAACGGCGTGGACCACGGGCATTAGGGTGCGTAGCTGATCCGGATCATGGGGCTCGGTTGTGCTCCTTGATCCGGATCGTCAGGGCGTGGCGGGTGGGGACCGGCTGTGGTCGTTGAAGGTAGGGCGTGCCCGGACGGCGTGGCGCGGTCCCTCGGGAACATCATGATCGTCGGAGTTGGGTTGGGAGCGACCCACCGGCCCAGGAATGCCTACCCTTCTCCATCACAGGGATGAACTGCCGGCGGACTGCCCCGCGGTCAGCACGAACGCCGCCGGCCGGCCGCCGCGGCCGACGTCGGCGGAGACTCAGTCAGGACGCCCGTGCCCGTGCCCGTGGCCGGCGGCTCGGGGGTGCAGCCGCCCGCGCCGCGGGTCTGTCCACGGGACGCCGCCGCGTTCGTCGAGGCGTTGGGCGAGGCTGTAGCCGACGAGCACGATCAGGTGCAGCAGGAACAGCCAGAAGCCGACCGCGACGGCCCCACCGATGGCGCGGAAGCCGCCGAACGGCAGGCCCAGGTCCAGGTGAAACGACAGGAACAGCACGAACCCCTGCACGAAGCCGGCGACGAACGACCCGGTCGCCGCCGCCGCCCATAACGTCGCCGCCCAGCCCGGCCGCCCCGGCCCCACCACCCGGTAGACGATCACGAGCGTCGCGGTCAGCGCCAGCCAGTCGGCCATGAACGCGACGACCACCCCCAGCCCCGCCGAGGCGTCGCTCTCGGCGAACAGCCGGGCCAGGGTCGGCGTCACGAGCAGCACCGGCAGCAGCAGTACCGGGGCGGCGGCGAGCAGCGGCAGGACGCCGAGGCGACCCCGCCACCCGACGAGACCCTCGGTCGTTCCGGCGAGCCGGACGAAGGCCCGCCGCAGCCCCTCGCCGTAGAACGAGGCGGGCACCGCGGCGGCCACGACGACCAGCGGCGACATCGTCAGCGCCGCGTCGAACGCGGCGAGCACGACCGCCGGGGCGCCGAGACCACCCGGCAGCGCGCCGGCCAGGGAACGGCCGAGCTCCGCCGTGCGCGGCCGCCCCAGCAGCAGGCCGAGCAGGTTGACGGCCACCAGCACCCCGGGAACGACCGAGATCGCCGCATAGTAGGTGACGCCCGCCGCGAGCAGGGCCAGGTCGTGGCCGCGCAGCGCGCCGACCACGTCCCGCCCCAGCACCGTCAACCAGCGCAGCCTCATCAACCAGCGCACCTCACCAGCCAGCGCAGCCTCACGAGCCAGCGCAACCTCGTCAACCAGCGCCGCCTCGTCACGTCCCCGCAGTCAGCCGGCGGTCCTCATCCTGCCCGCACCGGCGCTGCGCGGTGGTTACTCGATGACCCGAAGGGTGGAGGGGACGTCCATCCGGCGGACCCGGCGGGCCGCGGCCAGCGGTGCGACCGCCACCGCGCCGACGCCGAGCAGCAGGATGACGACCAGGGTGCGGCCCGACAGGATCGCCTGCACGCCGAGGTCGGGCAGCGTCTCGGCGAGCAGCACCTCCACGGTGTAGCGCAGCGCCCAGTAGCCGGCGGCGATCCCCAGCAGCGTCCCGACCAGGCCCATCACCGCGCTCTCGGCGACGGTCAGGCCGAGCACGGTGCGGGTGGACAACCCGTAGGCGAGCATCGTCGCGTGCTCGCGGCGCCGCTCGTCCACGGCGATGCTCATCGCGTTGTAGGCGATGAGCACGGCCAGCAGGAGCACCACCACCTCGCCGATGCGCAGGATCCCGACGAAGGTGCGCAGCAGGGCCCGGATCTCCTCGATGCTCGCCGTCGCCGAGACCACCGACGCCACTCCCGGGATGGCGGCCAGCGTGCGGGTGGCCGCGTCCCGCCCGTACCCGGCCGCCGGCTGCACGACGACCACGTTGGTGGTTCCGGCGAGCCGGAACGCGCCGGCGTCGGCGTTGTCGAGGAACACCACCGAGCGCACCGGGAAGGCGTGGATGCCGGCGATCCGCTGCGGTGTGTCCACGGTCCGGTAGCCGGTGCCGACCCGCTGCGGATGGCGCAGCGTGATCGTGTCGCCGGGGTGGACGCCCAGGTCGTGGGCGGCCTTCTCGGAGATCAGCAGCCCGCCGGTGGGGGACCCGGAGACGACCGACGGCGACCACAGCCCGTGTCCGATGTCGAGGATGTAGGTGAGCACATCGATCGGTGCGGCCGAGGCGTCGCCGCCGGTCCTCGGGCCGGTCCGGGTGCCGGTCCCGGCACCGACGGTGGGGGAGAGGCGGCTGGGCAGCGCCAGCGTGGGGTCGGTCTCGGTGACGGCGGGGGAGCGGCGCACGGCGTTCACCGTCGGGGAGTTCACCGGTTCGACCCGGGGCAGCATCACCCGCAGCCGGTCGGGGGCGCTGGTCGTCAGGTCCGCTTCGGCCCGGTCCGTGGTGCGGGTGAACGTGTCCAGCTCGCCGGTGAAGACCACCAGGGCAGTGATCACCGCGGCGATCGCGACGGCGGTGAGCAGCAGCCGGCGCGGGGCACGCGCCAGGTTGCGCAGCGGCATCTGGGCGAGGCTGCCCCCCGGCAGCCGGGCCCGGCCCAGCAGCCGGACCAGCGGTCCCGTCCCCCCGGCCACGGCGCTCGCCCGGATCGCCCGCACCGGCTCCACCCGCACCGCCCGCCACACCGGCGGCAGGGCGGCGAGCACCGGCAGGACCAGGCCCACCGCCGCAGCCCGGGCGAACACGCCGACCTGGAAGTTCGTGTGCCACACCGGCAGCGGCCACACCCCGCGCAGCAGCGCGCCCATCGCGGCGCCCACGACGAGGCCCACCAGGACACCGGCGACCACGCCGAGCACCCCGACCTGGGCGCCCAGCAGCAACGGGCGCAGCGCGAGCCGGCGCGGTGCCACCCCGAGCGCCATCCCGATGCCGATCTCCCGGCGCTGCGCGTCGACGACCCGTCCGACCAGGTTGAACGCGGCGAACACCGCCCCGACCAGGACGAGGACGGCCAACACGTCCCACAGCCGCTGATCGCTGTTCACATCGTCGTAGAGGATCTGCCGGGTCTGGATGTCGTCCCGGTCGGTCACCGTCACGCTGGTGCCCGGCAGCGCCGCGGCCAGGGCCCGGGACAGCTCGGCGGCGAACGCGCCGGTGTCCGTGCCCGGCCGCAGAGTGAGCACCAGGTCGTTGACGGCGCCGGGCTGCCCGGTGAGCCGCTGCGCGGTCGGTAGCGACGTGTAGAGCACCCCGAAGCCGGACTGGGTGACCAGGCCCGGCTGCTCGCCGGGCAGGATGAAGTACTCCGGCGACTGGCCCTGCCCGACGTAGTGCACCTCGCCGCCGCCGCTGGTCCGCACGGTGCCGGTCGGCGGGAGGTGGTTCGCGTTGGCGAAGGTGCGGTCCAGGACGCCGACGTCGCGCCCGGAGTCGGCGGGCACGAGCGCGCGCCCCCGGGCCACCGACACCCCGTCGACCGGCGGCCGGGCGGTCAGGTCGATGCCGACCAGTTCGCCGCGGGAGAGCACGGTGTGCCCGGGGCGGGAGGCGTCGATCTCGGTCGGCAGCACCAGCCGTTCGGCGTCGGCGGTGACGGCCGCCGCGGCCGGCAGCGACCGGACCACCGCCGCGAGCCGCCCCTGCGCCACCGTGGCCCCGGCCCCGACGGCGACCCGCAGATCGTGCACGTTCAGCCGGGCGTAGCTGGCGTCGTAGGACTGCCGCCGCCAGTGCGAGGAGCTGGTCAGGCCGGCGTAGAGCCCCGTGCCGAGGCCGATCATCACGGCGATCGCGACCACGAGCAGCAGGCGCTGACGCAGCTCGCGCAGCGACCAGCGCCACCACAGCCCCGTCGATGCCATCCGTCCGCCGCCCGACTACCCGGTCACCAGCGCGTACCCGGTCACCAGCGCGTACCCGGTCACCAGCGCAGCTCCGCGACCGGCACCTGGCCGCCGGGCGGCGGGCCGTCGTGGACGATGCGCCCGCCGGACAGTTCGATCACCCGGTCCGCAATCCGGGCGATCTCCCGGTTGTGGGTGACGACGAGAACGGTCCGGCCCTGGGCGGACTGGTCGCGCAGCAGCTCCAGGATGCGCACGCCGGTGGTGACGTCCAACTCGCCGGTCGGCTCGTCGGCCAGCAGGATCGGGTTGCCGGTGGCGATGGCGCGGGCGATCGCCACCCGCTGCTGCTCCCCGCCGGAGAGCTGGTGGGGGAAGTGTGCGGCGCGCTCGGCGAGTCCCACCCCGGCCAGCACCTCGTCGGTGACCTCGCCGGCTCGGTCCCGCCCGGCGACGTCCGCGCCGAAGCGGACGTTCTCCCGCGCGGTGAGCGCCGGGAACAGGTTGAACGACTGGAACACGAAGCTGACCGCCCGGCGGCGGACCTCCCGCCGAGTCCGCCGGGACGCGCGGGTGACATCGACGCCGTCGAGCCGCACCGTCCCGGTGGTGGGGGTGTCCAACGTGCCGATCAGGTTGAGCAGCGTCGTCTTGCCGCAGCCCGACGGCCCGAGGATCACCAGCAGGCCGCGGGCGCCGACCCGCAGGGTGACGTCCGCGAGCGCCGTGACGCCGGTCGCCGCGCCGTCGTACCGCTTTCCGACGCCGACCAGGTCGATGCGCACCGCCTCGGCCGTCCCGGTCTCGTCGGCCGTCCCGGTCTCGTCGGCCGACCCGGTTTCCCGATCCGCCGGGCCGCCGGGCAACGCCACGCTCGGCCCCCTGTCGTCGCGATCCCCGGGCTCCGGTCGCGCCGGGCTCGAGCCAGTATCGGCGCGGCCGGCACGGCGTCGGGGGAACCGGCCGGCGGCCGGATTGCGCGCGCCGCCGGGCAACGCCCCACGAATGCGGTGGCATCCACCGGGGCCCGCCGTCGGGCACGGCGGACCCCGGTGGATGGTGGTCCGGCGGCGGCGCCGCGCATCCGCCGGCGCCCCTGGCGGATGGGGGTGATGCGGCGGCCGCCACCGGTGGGGGAGTGGTCGGCGGACGGGGATGGTCAGGGCGGGGGCTGTCGTGGGGCGGGGGTCGTCGGGGTGAGGGAAAGGGTGGCTGCCCGCCGGTGGGCGCCATGGCGGACCCGCTCGCCGGTGGGGGTTCCGGGGGGTCGGACGCCGGCGCTGGGATGTCGGCGGGCAGCCAGTCTGAGGGGCGGCCGGTCCGGTGGTGGGCGGCCGGTCCTGCGGGGGAGGCGGGTCTGGTGGGTGAGCCGTTCCGGTGGGGGTGGTGCCTCCGGCGCGGGGATCTGGCGGGCTGCCCGCCGTGAGGGGTGCGGCGGGCAGCCCGCAGGTCCGACGCGGTGGGACCGGCGTTGGTCCGGCCCGCGCGGCCGTCGTGCGAGCCCGCCGCGGTCCGCCCTCCGCGGACCGCGGCGGGCCCGGCTAGCGGGCGGGGTGGCTGTGGTGGGGACGCGGTTGCGTGCCGCGGAACCGTTCGGAGCCGCCCTCGCGCTGGCGGACCAGCGGCAGGGCGCTGCCGTGCACCGTGCGGAAGCCGGTCGGGCGCCGGTCGGTGGCTGCATCGTCCACGCCGGCGTCCAGGTCGTCGATGGCGTGGGCGCGGACGGCCACCAGGATCTGGTCCCAGATCGTCTGCGGCAGCCGGTTCTCCCGCATGGTCCCGAGATGGCGGAATCGGACGATCACCTCGTCCGGCAGGCCACGGGCGACCTGGCCGCTGCCGGCTCCCCAGGAGGTCCAGCCGAGGGGCCCGTCGTGTGGGGTCAACCGGNCGAACACGCCGGTGCGGACGTCGTGGACAAACGGCGCCCACAGCGCGACGGGAATCCGGACCTCGCGGATCCGCCCGGCGTAGCGGTACCGGACGACCACGTCCGTATGCTGGCTGGCGAACTTCAGCCCGGGGGCGCAGGCCGGCCGCCGCCAACGCAGCGGCGGTTCCCCCGCGGTCCTGCCCGTACAGTCGCCCTGGCCCACCCGCCCGTCCATGGGTTCGTCTCCCGTCCTGGCCAGTCCGCCCGCGGCAACGGTCCACCGGGGGCCGCACGCGGCCCATCGGGAGCCCGCTGTGGGGGTGGGAGATGTGGTGGTCGGGCCCGTGCCGGTGGAGGACCGGCGTACGCAGACCCGGTGTGTGCGCTCGGTGCTGGTGCCCGGCGTGCGGGCAGGGTCCGGGAGAGGACCGGTGCGTGCGGTGCCCGTGGCCCTCTCCCGGTGTGCCTCACCGCCCATGAAGACCCGCGCGGCGATCCGCCCATCGCAGTGGGTGATCGAGTGCGGGCGGGGCAGCCACCCTCGGCGGAATCCGACATCCCAGGAGGAGGATCCCGTTGACATCATCAGGTGTCCTCCTCGCCTCGGTAGCTGGGAAGCGGGCTGCGCGTCCGCCGGTGGACACATCACACCGTGCTGGGCGTATCTGGGACAGAGTGCAACGAGCCGTTGCGGCCGCACGCATATTCGTTGCGCCTGATCGGCGGCTTCGGTCTTCGCCGGAGACGGGAACGCCGTGTCCGGCGGGTGATTACACACCGTCGTTGCCGGGCCGACCGCCGTCGGGGTTCTCCCGCCGCGAGTGGCGAGGATCGCCGACCAGCTCCGCCTACCTGTGGCGGCAATGCTGATGCCTGCCTGCGCATATCCAGCCTACGAAAGTTCCGCG
Source organism: Frankia sp. ACN1ag (assembly GCF_001414035.1). NCBI lineage: Bacteria > Bacillati > Actinomycetota > Actinomycetes > Frankiales > Frankiaceae > Frankia > Frankia sp. ACN1ag. The sequence continues at coordinate 243,569 of NZ_LJPA01000007.1, forward strand.
CAATTGGCATTGATCAAAGATGGTCTGTTTTGTTGTCGGGCGAGAATTGACTACCCGTGCCGCTGCCGTTGTGCGTGGGCAGTGGATATCAATGTGGCTTGGCTGTCGGAAGATTCCGGCGTGGGTGGTGGTTGGGCTGTAGTTCGACCGGTGTGATATCGGGAAAACCGCCCCTGCCGTCGTTCCGGTGACCGCCCGCCGGAACGTGTCCGACCTCCGCGCCCGCCCTCGACGGCCCGCCGCCGACGCCCCACCTGCGGCGCCCGACCGCCGGTGGCGTGGCTTGCCGAAACCTTACCTCGAAAGGACGGCCACTTCCGGGGCGCTGAATCGCCGTCACGGCAGCTCGGCGTCATCCGGCGGTTCGGCGCCATCCCCGAGTAGGGCGCCATCCCCGAGTAGGGCGCCATCCCGAGTAGAGCGAAAGAAAGAGAGTCGGCGGGCAGGCTGGACGGGTCCGGCGGTTTCGCGCCGGACCCGGAGGTTCACCAGGTCAGCACGAGCCGGCCGCGGACGCCGCCCTTCTCCAGGAGGCGATGGGCCTCGGCGGCCTGCTCGGCCGGAATGGCCTTCGCCACCCGCAGGGTGAGGGCGCCCTCCTCGACGAGCTGGCGCAGCCGGTCGAGCTTGGCCTGCTCGCGCGCGTAGGAACGCACCCACACCTGGTGAACCGTGATGCCACGCTCGGTCTCGCCCTGGAACGGGCGGACGGCGGCGAACCCGCCGCCGTCGCGGATCGCGCCGAGCAGGGCGTCGTTCTGGATCGAACCGTCCGCCAGCCCGTCCACCCCACCGGGCACCGCCGCCCGGATCCGCTGCGCGACGTCGTCGCCGCGGCGCACCACGATGTCGGCGCCGAGCCCCCGCACCAGCTCGGTGTCCGCCTCGGAGGCGTCGGCGACGACCCGCAGCCCGTCGGCCTTGGCGAGCTGGACGGTGTAGCCGCCGAAGCAGCCGGCCGCTCCCGTCACCGCCAGCGTCTGGCCGGGAGTGAGGCCCAGCAGGTCGAGCGCCAGCCGCGCGGTGAGCCCGTTCATCGGCAGCGTCGACGCGGCCACGTCGCCGACGCCCGCGGGGACCCGCGCGACGGACTCGGCCGGCACCACCACCTGCTCGGCGTAACCGCCGTTCGACGCGGCGGGAACGACGATCGCCATCACGTGGTCGCCGATCGCGAGATCCGTCGACACCCCCTCGCCGATCTCGTCGAGGACGCCGGCGACGTCCATCCCCGGCACGTAGGGCGGCGCCCATTTCGACAGCCATTTCGCCCGGTCACCGCTGCGGGTGAAGGTGTCCGTTGGACTCACGGTGGCGGCGGCGGACCGGATCCGGACCTCGCCCGGCCCGGCATGCCGCTCGGGCACGTCCACGATGCGCAGGGCCTCCGGCCCGCCGAACTCGACCACTCCCACGGCTCTCATGACAGATGACACTAACGCCGCCCTCCCCCTCGCCGCGCCTGGAATGTGCGCGGACGACCCGCGTGCGGCGGCGCAGTCGGGTCGACGCATTCTGCCGCCGAAGGGGGCGGATGAACAGCCCAGGCAGGACGCATTGTGGTCGACTCGGTACTCTTGCCGACATGGGGGTGGATCTCGGCTCCGATCGGTCGCGGCTCCGGATCGACCGGACCGCGGGAGCGGTGCTGCAGGCGCAGCGGGATATCTCCGGATGGCTGGACGTCCGCCGCGGAGATGACCGGTTCCTCCGCTTTGGAAATCATTTCCGGATACTCGACGGGGTGCTGGGCGGGATGCTCGCCGCCCTGGCCGGCCGGGTCGTTTCCCTGCGGGAGCTGGGCGACAGTGGCGCGCGCTACGACGGCTGNCGGTCGGTGGAGACGATGCTGACCGTCGTGCGGCGCACGTTCGACTGGTATCGCGAACGATATGACCAGCGGCTCGACGAGCGGCTGGGCCCGATTCTGCTGGCCGCCGACGAACTCGTCCGCTCGTGCTGGTCGCAGCCGTTCGCGGCGATGGGGCGGCCCGCGCCGACCGGGCCGCTCGCCTACGTCGACCCGCGTTTCAACGCCTTCGCCGTCACCCGGTCGAGCGTGCCGGCGTCGCTGCGTCCGCCGGCCCGCACCGACGCGGTGGACGAGGCCGTCCGCGCCCTGCTGCGCGAGCTGCCGATCCCGGCGATCGCCCTGCCGGAATGGGCCACGCGCCAGGCGTGGTGGCTGGCCCCGGCGGCCCACGAGACCGGCCACCACGTCCAGCGGGACCTGGTGCCGGGCCTGCCCGACCTGACCCGCGCCGCGCTGGACCACGCGGTGCGCGCAGCCTCGGGCGGCGACGCGGAGCTCGCCGCCCGGTGGTCGGGCTGGCAGGCGGAGCTCTTCGCCGACGCCTTCTCCGCCGTCATGATCGCCGACGCGGCGGCGTGGGCGGTCGACGAGCTCGAACACGCCGCGCCCGCCCGCCTGGCCGGGCTGTCCCCACCCGGCCACCCGTACCCGCCGCCGCTGGTCCGCCGCGCGCTGCTCGGCGAACTCGTCCGCCGCGTCCGCGGCGAGCACCCGGCCGCACACCAGCCCGCCCCCATGGCCGTCTCGGCTCCGGCCGCCCCCGCACCGCCGGCTGGCAAGCCCATGGGCGTGCTGACGGCGGTCGCCGATGCCGAGGCATGGCTGGCGGCGGGCACGGACGCCGCCGCGCCGGCCGCGGCCGAGCTCCGCCGGCACCTGGCCGTCGTGCCCGCCGCCGCCGACGCCCTGCTCGCCCTGCCGATCGGCGCCACCACGCTGCTCGCTGCCGCCGGCAACGACCCGGCCTGGTTCGACCCCGGTGGCCGGATCGCGAGCTGGACGAGGGCCCTGCGCAGCGACCCGGTGTCGATCAGCCCGCACGCCCGCCAGTCCCGCCCAGCCGCGCGCCTGGCCGTGCAGGCCGGCGTCGCCGCGCACCTCGCCGCCGCCGCCGGGCACCTCCTGGCCGCCGACGGGCACCTCGTCGCCGCCGACGGGCAACTCGACGCCCTGCACCGCCGGCTCGCCGCGTTGCTGCGCACCTGCGGCGAACCGGGGGTCCTCGCCGCCCCGCCCCCGCCCGGCGACGTGGCCGCCCTCGCCATCCGTCTGACCACGTGGTTGCTCGCCCGCGGCGAGGCCCTGTCCGTCGAGGCCGAGATGAAGGTTCGTTGACGATGACGGGATTCCGGCGGGGTGAACTGACGGACGGGGGATCCGCCGCGCCGCCCGGGACCCCGGCGGACGGCGGATTCCCGGTCGGAGGTGCGTGCGTGACGGCCCTGGAACCCTCACCCCTGGCCGGGGCGCGGTGAGAATCCCCCGGGTCCTCGTCGACGTCGAGGACCGTGGGGACGGTTGGACCGTGCACGTGCGGGGCGCGGGGATCACCGCGCGGTACGAGATGGCCGCAGTGGTGGTCACCGACGTCGACGGGCTGCCGCGGCGGGTGCCTGCCTGGCGGGGGGTGGAACCACCGGGTCCGCCTGCGCTGCCCGTGCCCGCCGTGCCCGCTACGCCCGACGGGACCGCTACGCCCGCCGTGCCCGCTACGCCCGCCGTGCCCGCTACGCCCGGCGGGACCGCCGTGCCCGGCGGGGCCGACGGGACCGCCACGCCCGATGAGGCCGACGGGGCCATCGCGCCCGATGGGGCCGCCGCGTGGGATCCGTTGCCCGGCGTCGGTGTCGTTTCGGGGTCGCAGCTCGCCGCGGGGCCGCGGCCTGGGCCCGTGCCGTCTCGTCCGGCTCCGTGGCGGGGCCGGGAGAGGGGGCCGAGGGCGGGCGCGCACCAGGATCCTCGTCCCGGTCACGTCCACCTTGCGGGTCACCCCGACCGTTCGGGCGGCTGGATGCCCCCGCCACGGTCCGCGCTCGGTGCGGGCCCGCCGTCCGGACCGGACGGGGCGGACCCGGCACTGGCGGCGGTGTGCGCCGGCGACCAGGGCGAGATCTCCGGCCTGCTGGCCCGGATCGCCGGCCGGGACCTGCGCGACGGCGACGCCGAGCTCTACGGCCGGTGGCTGTTCGAGTGCCTGCTCGCGCCGGTGTGGCAACGCCTGCTCGCCGCGCCCGCCGTGCGCGCCGCCCGGGGGGTGGAGCTCGCGTTGCGCTGGCCGGCGGACGACACGGCGCTGGCCGGCCTGGTGTGGGAGGCGATGCACGACGGGGAGGCGCCGCTCGCCGGGCATCCCCGGGCGCTCGTCGCCGTCACCCGGGTGGTGCCCGCGGCGACCCCGGCCCCGGTGACGATCCGGCGGGTGCCGAGGGTGCTGTTCGTCGCCGGCTCCGCCCTCGATGACGCGGTGATCCGCCCGGGGGCGATGTTCATGGGCCTGATGCGCGCCTTCGAGGCGGAGGGCCTGTGCGTCTCGCGGGCGATGACGAACGCGACGCTCGCCGACCTCGGCGAGGCGTGTGCGCGGTTCGCGCCGGACGTCGTCCACCTGGTCGCGCACGGCGACGTTGACGAGCACCGCGGGGTCCTGCGCGTCGCTGACTCCGGCGAACCGGACGGGTTCCGCTTCGTCGACGGCGAGACCCTGGCGCTCGCGCTGCGCGGCCCGGCGGGGATGCCGGTGGCGGTCATCCTGAGCGCCTGCGGCAGCGCCCGCCCCGCCGGCCAGGACGCGGGCGGCCAGGACGCGGGCGGCCAGGACGCGGGCGGCCAGGACGCGGGCGGTCCCGGCGACGGGCCGGCTGGAATCACCGACGCGCTTCCGGACGCGGCTCGGGCCGCCGGGCGGTCGCTCGCGGCCGAGCTCGCCCTGCGTGGCGTGCCGATCGTCGTCGCGATGTCCGGTGAGGTCAGCGAGCAGGCGAGCCGGATGTTCACCCGCCGGTTCGTGCGGGCGGTGCAGCAGGGCGCGTCGGTGGTCGACGCGGCCGCGGCTGGCCGGCGCGCGGCGCTGCTGCGGGGTGACCCACCGAGCCGATACCTCGACTGGGCGATGCCGACCCTCGTCCTCGCCGAGAACGTGCCCCCGGACCTGCGGGTGGTCGACCCGGCGCCGGTGCTCGGGCTGCGCCGGGCCGCCGAGAGCCTGGGGCTGCGCCAGGCGCCGGTGTTCATCGGTCACGACACGGTGCTCGCCGCGACCGAGGCGTTGGCCGCCCCGGCAGCCGAAACCTGCCCCGGGTTCGTCGCCGTGGTGGCCGAGGGCTCGATCAGCGGCCTGGGCGGCAGCCGGCTGCTGCGTGAGGTCGGGCTGCGCCTGCTGCGGACGGGGCATCTGCCGCTGCTCGTCGGGCCCTTCGGTGACGGCGCTGCGCCGACGGACCTGCGTGCGGTCGTCAGCCAGGTGCTCGAGAAGGCAATCATGATCGCCGAGGTGCTGGGCATCGATCCGCCGCCGCTGACCGTCCTCGACGCCGATCCGGACTCGCGGCTCGCGGCCACCGTCAGCCCGCAGGCGTTCCTCGGCGTCAACGTCGAGGAACGGTTCGACCTGCTCAACGATGCGGTCGCGGAGTTCGCCGCCGGGACGGCCCCGCTGCGCGGACCCGGGCTGCGTCACCGCCTCGCCCGAGACCTGGGCGCGCTCGCCGACGCGGCCGCGGCCGCCGGCGAGCCGTTCGGCGCGACGACGCGGGTGGTCGTGCTCGGTGACGAGGTGCATCGGTGGGTCGGCGCGCTACGGCCGCTGCTGGCGATGATCCGCCGCGACGGGCTGGGTAGCCCGGACCGGCCGATCCCCGTGGTCGTCACCGCCTCCCTGCTGGCGGAGGAGGGAATTTTTCTCAAGCAGTTCCGGGACGGGCAGGCCGGGCAGCCCGGCTTCGTCTTTCCGGAGCTGGCCCCGATGCCTCGGGCGAGCGCCATACTGGGCTATCAGTGGGTGCTCCTCCACCCGTGGCAACGGCGGTATCCATTCGTCTACACGGCCGCGCGGAACGCGTCACGGGTGAAAATCGAAGAAAGCCTCGCTCACTTGAACGGCATACCCACCGCTGTCCGCAAGGACCTGTACCTGCTCGCCGAGATTCTCACGACCCTCGAAACCTTCGTCGCCGCCGACGACGAGGGAGCCATGCGCGCCTACGAGGAGCAGTTCCGGTGAGGTCGTCGTCGCCGCCTCCGCCATCCCCGTTGCCCGGTCGCCCCGCCGGGGCGACCGGCCGTGACGGCGATCCCACCGAGAGCGGGCCGCCCGACGTCGGCGCACTGCTCGCGCGGGCGCGCGCGGCGACCCTGACAGCGTTCGAGTCGACCCGGCTGTGCCGGTTGGCGCTGGTGCCCGAGTGGACGGACGCCACCGCCACCCTGTTCGGCCTCGTGGCCGCCGACGAGCTGGCGGCGCTGCTCGCGCAGCTCGACGAGGCCGGCCTGATCGAGCGGCGGCGTGCCCTCGGCCCACGCCGGACGATCCGCCAGGTGTTCTGGCTGCGAGCCTCCCGGCGCGACGAGGTCGGCCGCCACCTGCGCGGCCTCGGTCTCGACGTCGACGCTGAGGTCGACGCGCTCAGCGACGTCATCGCGGCGGCGACCGAGGCGTCCGCGGGAGAGCTCGCCCGCGAGTTCGCGCCCTGGCTGGAGGTCGCCGTCCAGCACCGCCGCGACCGCTCCGGGTCCAGCCTGTTCCAGCGGGTCGACGGTCTCGTCACCGTCGCCGCACCCGCCCGCCCGGCCGGTGCCCGCGTCGACCCGGCCGCGGGGCTGGCCGCCGCAACCCGCCTCGTGGCCGCGGCGCGGACGATCGGCGCGGTCTGCGGGGGCACGCTCGCCGAGGCGGCCCGCCGCGCCGGCTGGCGGCTCGACCGCGCCCACCGCGACGCCCAGGACGCCGAATACCTGCGCGATTACCAGAACCGGGCCGAAGCCGAGGACGCGCTCGGCGAGCTGCTCGCCGAGGACGGGCCGGGCACGCAGTGGGCGGTCCACCTGCTCGGCACCGGTGGCATCGGCAAGACGATGGTGCTGCGCTACCTCGCCTCGGGCGCGTACGCGGCCGCGCGGGGCCTCGCGTCGTTCCCCGTCGCGCGCGTCGACTTCGACCATCTCGATCCTCGCTACCCCGAGCAGCGGCCCGCGGAGGTGCTGCTCGCCCTCGCCGACGAGCTCGCCGGCTACGGACCCAGCCGCGGCTGGTACCACTCGTACCGGCGCTTCCGCGACGCGGCGAACGCACTGCACGAGCAGCTCGGCCGCGCCGGCCCCGACCCCTCGCCCGCCGAGCAGGCCGCAGATCGGGCCGCGGAGCAGGTCTATGGTTCGGCGGTCTACCCGGACCACGGCCCGGTCCGGTCGACCGCGGGCGCGCTGCGGGCCGCCGCCGCGCAGACGATCCGGGCGCTGTTCGACGAAGTCGTCCGCGCGTTCGCCCGGGTGCTGCGAGAACTGGGCCGGCCGCGCGTCGTCCTCGTGCTCGACACCTGCGAGGAACTCGCCAAGCTCTACGCCCCGGGCACCGCGGCCCCCGCCATCGACCGCACCTTCGACCTGCTGGAACGCCTGCACGCCGAACTCCCTGGCGTCCGGGTCGTCCTCGCCGGTCGCCGCCCGCTCGTCCTCCCGCCCGACGAGAGGCAACGTGCCGGCGGACCCGTCCTGCTGGCCCGCGAGTACGTCCGGGTGGTCCCGGTCGCCGGTTTCACCGCGGTCGAGGCCCACCGCTACCTCGACGCGCCGCGCTCCGAGCCGGACGCCGGACTCGACGACATGAACCTGGACTCGACCTCCCAGGCAACCGTCCTGCCCTCCCAGGCAACCGTCCTGCCCGGTCGCCGGCGCGGGAGCGCGTTGCGCGCCGCGCTACTGGAACGGGCCCGGATGCCTCCCACGCCGGCGGGCGAGGTCCGTTACAACCCGTTCGAGCTCGCCGCCTACCGGGAGTGGATCGCCCGCGAGCCCGACCTCGACCCGGCCGTGCTGCGTGCCGCCGGTGACCCGCTGGTGGAACGGCGCATCATCGCCCGCCTCGCCGACGACAACGCCCGCGGCGCCCTCGCCATCGCCGCCGAGCTCGGCCGCTTCGACCTCGGCATGATCAGCCCCGCATTGCGCCGGGCCGGCCTCGACCCGCAGGCCGCGTTCGACGGCCTCGCCGCTCAGGAGTGGACCCACGTCCGCGCGCTGGGTTCCCGGGGCGAACCGCTGGTGATCGAGGTCGACGAGCACCTGCGCGACCGCATCCGGGTCGCCGTCGCCGCCGAGCCCGACCGCTACCCGCTCGACCGTGCCGGGCTCGGCCGGGACGCGGCCGCCCTGGTCACCGCCGGCCCGCTGGCGGCGGTCACCGCCGAGGCCGTCGAGACCGCGGTGCGGCTGCTACCGGTCGCGGACGCCGGTCTCTTCTGGGCCGCCCTGGAGGAGCGTATCGTCGCGTCCGGCGAATGGGGCTGGGCCGGCCAGGTCTGCGTGCGTGCCGCCGCCGTCGAACGCCTGCGCGCCGACGGCCCCGCGCCATCCCCGACGCCGCGCCCTTCTGACGCGCCGGCCCCGAGCCCGTCCAACCCGACGATCCTGGCAGCGATCCTCGCCACCCAGGCCGCTGCACGCATCCACACGGGGCAGCGCACCGGGTCCCGGGCCCTCTGGGCCGGGGTGCTCGACCAGGCACCCCGCCACCCCCTCGCCGAGCAGGGACGCGTCCTGCGAGCCAGGGCCGTGCTCGGGCTGTTGACTGCCGGGAGCGCGTCCTCGCCGATCGACACGACCGCAGTGACGACCACCGCCGCGATCCTCGCCCGGCCCGCAGACAGCCGGGCGACCCGGTCCACCGATCCCCGCGAGTCTCCCGGTGGGTTTGTCGTGGACGCCCTCGACGCCGTTCCGGTCGGGTCACTGCTCGCGGCTGCGGAAGCGGTCGCGGAAGGCGAGCTGCCCGACGTCGGCCCGGTGGGGAACTGGGACCGGTTCGGCACCGGCCACGCCGGCCCCGGCGATCCGGCTGTCGGGGCACTGCTCGGCGCTGCGCGCAGCGCACCGGAAGCGGGCGATCCCACGGTCGAGCTTGTCACCGAACTGGTCGAGACCATCCTGACGTTACGCCTGTCCGCCACCGCTGGCGGGTCGCCGGACGGACTGCTCGCGGCGATCGAGCGGTTCGAGCCCGCGGCCGCCCGGCAGTGGGCCGACTGGGCGGCCCCTCCCGGCCTCGTCGACCGCGCCCATCTCGCCGTGCTGCTGCTGCGCGCCCGCGGGGTTCCACCGGCCGAGCCGCCCGACCTGCCTGCCCACTGGCTGGCCGAGATCCTCGGGCGCACCGGGGACATCGACGCTGAGCGGCGCGTCGCCGCGGCCGTCCACCTGACCCTCGAGCATCGGGTGATCCCTCGCGGCACGCTCGAACGCTTCGACGACCGTCTCGGGTACGTGGCCGGGCGGCACCCGACGAGCTGGCTGCATCGTCAGATCCGCCCGCTCGCGGTCGAGGTCGCCGACGCATGGGCGCTGCTCGACGAGCCGCACCGGGCCGCCGAGATCATCGCAGAGTATCGCGAGGCGGCCCGGGCGGAGGGCGACGACCTCGCCGCCGTCGAGCAGTGCGAGTTGGCTCTGCTGGCGCTGTGCCGCCGTTACCGGACCACCGAGTTCAGCCCGTCGATCCGCCAGCTCGCGCGGGCGGGTTCCGTATCAGTGCGGGCCGAGGCGTGGCTGGTGCTGGCCCTGGTCAATGGGCAACTGCCGGACAGTCCCGCGGAGGCGGGTAGCTGGCACGCCTGGTGGCGCTGCCAGGACCACGAGTCGTTGACGCGCCGGGCGCGGTCGGGTTCGCCCGTCGTCTTGGCTGCTCCGCCGTCGGTCGACGAACCGGGTCTACCCTCGGGCACGAGCGTCGTGGATCGCATCGAGTGGGGGACGCTGGGCTTCGGAGCGGCCGGGTTGACCGACGAAGTCCGCCGGGAGCTTGACCGGCTCACCGACCCGCAGACGCGGCTATGTGGTGCCGCGTTGGTCCGGGACTCGCAAGGCCCGCCGTCCTCGCCCCAGCGCACCCGCCAGCCGCCTACGGTCGGCGACCCGGTCGCCCGGGCGCTGTCCGCGCTGCCGCCGCTGGCCGGCGCCCGCGCGGCGATGGCGGTCGCCGAGGTCCTCGGCCCGCGGCTGCCCGCGCACGCCGTCGCGCTACTGGAACGTCCGTCCGATCTTGAGCCGCGTTCCGTGGCGGACTGGCTGCGGGACACCGGCGACGAGTTCGGCGCCCAGGCCGCGGCCGTGCTCGGCGCCCGTCTGCGCCAGCGTGCTGGGCTGGCAAGCGTCCCGCAGACGGTCCCCCCGCGGCTGGTCGCCTGGCCGGGTTGGTTCGAACGCTTCGAGCCGGTGCGGGCTGGGTTGACTCCGGGGCCGGCCCGGTGGGAGCGCCGACCCACGGCCGGCTCGGGGGATGCGTTTCGACTGTCCCTGCCGCTCGAACTGTCCGCGACCGTGGTGCAGCCGCTCCCTTGGCGCGACCCGGTCGCCGCTGCCGTCCGTGACGACGCGGTTGACGCGGTCGACGGGGACGACGCGGTCGACGGGGACGACGCGGTCGACATGGTCGATCTCGAGGATCTCGAGCCCGACAGGTCGGCCATTCCGCTACGGCCGTCCGAATCGGCGGTGGCGAGCCGCAGTCCCCGGCGACGGGCGCGCATCGTGGTCGGGGCGGTCGCGGCGGTGCTGCTGGTCGTGGCCGTGACGGGACTGATCGTCGTGTTCTCGCGGTCCGGGCACACGGTCCGGACGGGCGAGGGCACCTCATGGTGGGACGGGGACGTGGTGCTGCCCGCCCTGCTGATCCCCGGCATCCTGCTCGCACTGGCGTCGGTGGCGACGATATCCGCTCGGGCTCCCGGCAGGCTCTCGGCAATGCGTGTGTCGCTGCGCCCGGGGCGCCGCCGTTCGGGTGGGCGTCGGCGCCGCAACGACGGCCCCGCTGCGCCGGATCGCCTCCGCCTGCGGGTCGACGCGCCGATCGAGGTCCGGGAAGGCCGTTACACGGCCATTCCCGTGCCCCCACGCCAGACGAAATTCCTCGTCACCACAGTTCCGGCCTGGCTCTGGTCGTCCTGGGCGGGCCGGCCGCGGCCGCTGATCGACCGCGTCCTGCCCGCCCGGCCGTTGTGGCGGTTCGACGGGCAGCGGGCGACGTTCGCGCGACGGCGTCGCTGGCGTGCCCGGGAGCGGCGAAGTCTGTGGCTGATCCCGCTCGTGGTCGAGGACGAGGCGCGGGGTGTGGACTGGGAGCGGCGGCTCGCCGCGGCCGCGCCGCCGCAGTCCGCCCGCACGCTCGTCTTCGCGCGCTTCGGGTCGGGAAGCCTTCGGTCGGCTGCCGGCCGGCCCAGCCTGCCGACGTCGGTGGGTGCCTTCCGCGGCCCGCGCCATCTGCGGCCCGACGATGCTGGACCCGCCTCGACCGTCATCGCGCAGGCGATCGGTACCCCGGTGCACACCATGTCCGGGCTGCGGCTGCGGGTGAGCGACGACGACGGAGCCGGCCTGTCCGCGGCAGGTGACGAGACGCTGGTGGGGATCGAGGATCTCGATGTCGCCGGCATCCCTCTCACCGTGCTGCAGGCCGACCCGGTGGACGGCGCGGCGGCGCCGCTGGGCGAGGACCGGGCCGGCTTCGTCGACCTGGCCATCGCCGCGCTCGACGCGGGGACCTCGGCGGTGCTCGTGATTCCGCCGCTGCCCGACGAGCTCGCGGCCGCGGTCGGCGCGGCCGTGCGCGAGACGGTCGACCTCGCGCTGCAGGACAGGCTCGGCCGCGACGGCCGGCTCCTGGCAGCGGCCTTCGTGGCCCGTCGGGTCAAGGACCTGATCTACGAGGCGGCCGCCGGCGACGCCGTCACCCCCAACGACGCTGCCACCCCCGGCGACGCCGTCACCTCCGACGATCCAGGTGGGTCCGCGGCGTCCCGGATCGGTCCGGGCGTCTCGATCGCCATTGCCACCGACGATTCCCGCCCCGGCGATGACGTCCTGCTGTTCCTGCGCTGAGGGCACCCGCGATCGGCATCCCGCGATCGGCACCCTGCGAGTGGCATTCCGCGACTCGGATCAGGGGATGGCGCCGGCTCCCCTTCCGCCGGGTCGGGCCGGCGCCGTCAGACGGCGAGCAGGTCGGCGAGGGTGAGGGCGGCGAGGGCGGGGTCGTCGCGGGCGGGCAGCAGGGCGATGACCTCGTCGGCGACGGTGGCGTCCGGGTCGCCGAAGGCGGCCTGCTCGGGGCCGGCGTCCAGGGCGGCGGCGATCGCGGCGGCGATCCGGGGGCGGTCGGACTCGACGTAGTCGGCGGACGTCCAGGCCAGGGTGACGGCCTCGGCGCGGTGGTCGGCGAACGCCCCCGCCCGCCCGTGTGTCCGCGCCAGCCGGGCCTGGGCGATCAGCGCCGTCATCGCCGGCGACAGCCAGACGTCATGCTCGGCGCGGGTCTCGACCCGCACGACCAGGTAGTCGACCCCGGTCAGCCGCCGCTCCCCGCCGCCGGAACCGCCTGGCCCGCCGGAACCGCCTGGCCCGCCGCGGACGGCGAGGCGGCCGTCGGCGCCGATCGTGAGCTCACCGGGCAGCGAGCCCGGCGGGGCGTTCACGACCGCGAGGTGGCCCGCCTGCACCGGCTGGCCGCCGCCACCTGGGCTGATCATCGCGTAGTGGACGCCGAGGACCGGTTTGTCGCCGGCCGCGCCGATCAGCGAGTCCAGGCCGGTGGAGATCGCGTTCGCCACCGACGCCGCGGTCGCCAGGGGCGGCCCGAGCAGCTCGGCGAAACCGGCGACGAACGAGGCGGCCGTGCCCAGCGGACCCGTCTGGGTCGCCTGGTAGACCGCCGCCTCGATCTCCACGGTGCCGCCGTTGAACGGCAGCAGCGGGGTGATGGGGAAATCAAGCTGGTCGCCGGGCACCGCCCAGGCGGCGGCCGGCCGCGAGAACGTCGTGAACGCAACCGGCGCGCCGGCGCCGAACGTCAGCGACGCGCCGGCATGCAGCACCGGAAAGCGGTCGTTTCCCCAGCTCCGTGCCTTCGCGAGGAAACCTTCGGCGAGCCACAGCCGCAGATAGCCCTGCGCCGGCCAGATCGGCGCCGATCCCGGCGCGGGTAGAAAACACGTCGTCACATGCTCGGCGTCCGCGGCGAAGCCGCTTTTTATCCGTGCCCACAATCCCCCCGCCACATCGCGCAGCCTACCGTGGGCGGAAATCCCGCGGCCCGGTGCCGGAATCGGCGTGATGAGCCGGGCCGCCCGTGGTCAGGGGCCGTCCACCGGGCGGAAGACGGCGACGGTGAAGTCCCCGCCGGGCAGCTCGGTGAACTCCGCCCGCACCCGCAGGCCGCAGCGCACCTCCGCGGGGTCGATGCCGACGATCCGGGCGGGCAGGCGCAGGCCGGCCTGCTCGTCGAGTTCGACGAGAGCCACCACGTAGGGCAGGTTGTCGAGATAGCCGGGCACGGTCGCCCGGTGCTGGACGATGAACGAGTAGACGGCGCCGGTGCCGGCGACGTCGGTGAACCGGGTCGGCCCCGCGCACCGCCGGCACCGTTCGAGCGGTGGTTGCAGCCACAGCCCGCAGTGCTCGCAGCGGCACATGGCCAGCCGGCCCTCGGCCAGGGCCGCCCAGAAGGGCGCGGTCACCGCGTCCGGCACCGGCTGCGGCGGAAGGCTGAGCGGATCGGCCCCCACGCTCGGGCGCTCCTCGTGCGTCGTGGTCATGCCGCCGCCGTTCCGTAGACGAGGGCGCCACCGAAGGGGCCCGCCCCGGAGGTGACCAGCGCCGTCTCGGCGCCGCTCACCTGGCGGTCCCCGGCGTCCCCGCGCAGTTGCAGGACCGCCTCGTAATGGTGGTTCAGGCCGTGGATGTAGCCCTCGGACAGCAGGCCGCCGTGCGGGTTGACGACGACGTCGCCGCCGTAGGTGGCCCGGCCGGCCCGGAAGTAGTCGCCGACCTCGCCCTTGGCGCAGAACCCGAAGTCCTCGAAGGTCGCCATCACGGTGAACGTGAAGCAGTCGTACATGCAGGCGACGTCGATGTCGGCGGGGCGCAGGCCGGTGCGCGACCACAGCCGGGGCGCGGTGTCCCGGGAGTACATGCAGCTCAGGTCGTCCCACTGGTCGACCGAGCCGCCGAAGCGATTGCTGTCGGCCGCGCCGAGCAGGTGGACGGGACGGTGCGGCAGGTCCGCGGCCCGCTCGGCGCTGGTCACCACGATCGCCACCGCGCCGTCGATCTCGTAACAGCAGTCGAACAGCCGGAACGGCTCGCTGATCCACCGGCTGTTCAGGTAGTCGTCGAGGGTGATGGGGGAGCGGGCCACCGCGTGCGGGTTGCGCACCGCGTGGTCGCGTTCCTGCACCGCGATGGCGCCCAGGTCCGCCGCGGTGGATCCGTACTCGTACTGGTGGCGACGGCAGAACATCGCGAACCACTGGGGCGGCACGAGGTAGCCGTGCGGCCCCGCGAACTGCCCCTCGCCGTCGACCTCGACCCGTTCCAGCGCCCGGCCGTACCGGGTCTGCGAGCCGAGCACCCGGTAGACGACGACCACCTCCGCCTGGCCGGTCAGCACCGCTGCGGCGGCCCCCGCGACGGTCGAGGTGACGATGTTGCCGCCGCCCAGGACGCTCAGGCTCCACCCGAGGTCGTCGACCCCGATGGCGTGGGCGACCTGACTCGGGCCGGCGCTGTCGCCCGTCGAGTAACAGGTGAAGCCGTCGACGTCCGCGGCGGTGAGCCCACAGTCGGCGAGCGCCTCCCGGGCGGCCTGCGCGGCCATCGACAGCGTGGTGCGCCCCGAGGAGCGCACGAACGGCGACCGCCCGATCCCGACGACGGCCGCGCCCCCTAATGAACGACTCACTGTCCCTCCCGCCGCGTTCCCGCGTCCCGACGCAACGCCGAGGCCGCTGCCTCGCCGCGAGTTTCTGACATTGGACTGCCAGAATCGTAGCCGCGTGTGCCGGCGGGGTCCAGCCCTGGTGTCGCCGCGCTGGGCTCAGATCTCCAGGCCCGGCCAGGTCATCGTGATCGAGTGCGGGTGGGGAAGGTCGAGGATCTGAACGAGGTACTGCTGCCCGAAGTTGTTGCTGCGCAGCTCCTCGATCGTCTCCGGCGCCATCGCACCCGTCGCCCCGTACAGGTCGCCCAGTCGCCGCAGGATCACCGCCAGCCGGTACGACGCGTAGACGAGGTGGAAGTCCAGATTCGCGGCGTCGCGGCCGACGAGCTCCTGCCATCGGCGCACGGTCTGCGCCGGGCTGCCGATGCCCGGTAATCGCTCGACGCCGACCGACTCCGTGCTGCTGTAGTCCATGACCGTCCACCAGGCGAGGTCCGATTCGGCGCCGGCCAGGCACACCATGTCCCAGTCGAACACCGCCGCCACGTCGAGCCCGCTGAACATCAGGTTCGGCAGCCGGGAGTCGCCCCAGGCCAGGGCGGTGATGCCGGTGGGGGGGAGGTGCGCGCGCAGCCACCGCTCGGCCGCGGCGATCACCGGATCGACGCGCCCCCGTGCCACCCAGGCCGCCACGTCGAACCAGTGCGCGAGATCCTGCCGCAGGCCGTCGGGGCCGAGGTGCGGACGGTCGAGGAACGCCACCTTCGCCGGATCGACCTGGTGCAGTCGGGCCATGACCTCGACCGCATTGCGCCACAGCACGGCGCGCTCGCTGGGGACCAGGTCGTGCACCCAGCCGGTGGTGTGGAACGGCGGGGTGTCCCCGGGCACGCGACCCTCGACGCGTTCCATGACGAAGAAGGCCTCGCCGAGGACGCCGGTGTCCGTCTCCAGGCCGACGACCGCGGGGACCGGAATGCCCGGCTCGCGGCCCAGCACCCGGTACATCTCGGCGTGGACGGTGAGGTCGGCGTCCTTGTAGAGGAAGTCGGGGGAGTTGACCCGCACGACGTAGCCCGCCGAGCGGGCCACCCCGGCCTCGGTCCAGCTCGTCTCGCACAGCAACGTCTCGTTGGCCACCCCGGCGGTCCTGGGTAGCGTCACCTCGGTGACGTGCAGATCGGACCGGTGCGGCAGGGCCGTCGAAAACCAGGACTCCAGCGCCTGCCGCGTCTTTTCCGGATCGCGCTGACGGTCCCGGGTCGGCAGCCCGGATTCGATGTAGCTGGCGTTCGTCAACTCCGGCAACGTGTCCTCCTCGCGGCGGGACGAATACGTGCCCGGCGGGATTTCTCGCCGAGCACCACAAAGGAGCCACCGGCGCCCGCGGATGTCGCGCCGGACGCGGAACGTCCGCCGTTCGACTGGTCGCGGGAACGGTCATCACCTGCGCCGACCGGCGGGCGGCGGGATCGCGGCGGACCCGACGGTCGGCGATGATGCCGACGCACTGTATGGCAGTGAACTGTCAGAGTCAATGCCTGATCGTCGATGCGTCGGGGCTCGGGTTACCCGGCCCTGACCTCGGCAGAGGGCTGCTGATCCGAACCCTTGCGCGACGGGTTGGGATGATCCATAGTCTGGTCAGTCCGAGTCCGGTCCTCTCGTCGACCATGGCAGTCAAATGCCAGAAAGAGATCGACGGGTGGTGATCCGGCACGCCTTCACGGCTGGCCAGTGGTGCCTGTCGGTCAGTATTGGGGAAACAGGAGGTGCGCCGCGATGCCGCCGGTCGATTCCTCGCCGCAGCCGTTCACGGTCCGCACGGATCAGGCCNTTCTCGACGATCTGGGTGACCGGTTGCGGCGCACCCGCTGGACCGATCAGATTCCCGGGACGGGCTGGGAGTACGGCACCGATCTGGCCTACCTGCGGGACCTGTGTGAATACTGGGGAGACGGTTTCGACTGGCGGGCCGCCGAGGCCCGGATCAATCGGTGGCCGCACGTTCTGACCACGGTCGACGGGACGCCCATCCATGCCATTCACGCCCGGTCGCCGCATCCCGGCGCCGTTCCGCTGCTGCTCATCCACGGCTGGCCCGGATCGGTCATCGAGTTCCTCGACGTCATCGACCGGTTGGCGGACCCGCCGGCCTACGGCGGCGACCCGGCCGAGGCGTTCCACGTGGTCTGCCCGTCCCTGCCGGGATACGGCTGGTCCGGGCCGACCCGCGAGGGTGGCTGGCACATCCGTCGGGTGGCCGACGCACTCGTCGAGCTGATGGCCCGACTGGGCTATCCGCGTTTCGCCGCCCAAGGCGGCGACTGGGGTGGGATCGCCGCCAGCCTCCTGGGCGCGCACCATCCGGACCGGCTGCTGGCCATCCATCTCAACCTGGTCCTGGCGCCGCCGCCCGACGAGGCCATGATGGCGGCGCTGAGCGCCGCCGAGCGCGCCGCGCTGGAGAGGGTCGTGCGGTTCACCCAGACCGAGACCGGCTATCAGGCCATCCAGGGCACCAAGCCGCAGACGCTGGCCCACGGCCTGGCCGATTCGCCCGCGGGCCTGGCCGGCTGGATCGTCGAGAAGTTCCGGGCGTGGAGCGACTGCGACGGCGACGTGGAGAAGGCGATCAGCCGCGACGATCTGCTCACCAACATCACCACCTACTGGGTCACCGGCACGATCGGTTCGTCGGTGCGCCTCTACCGCGAGTCGATGCGGGCCGGCCTGTTCGGCCCCCCGGACCGGCCGGTCACCGTGCCGACCGGGGTCGCGGTCTTCCCGCGGGAGATCGTGACGCCGCCCCGGCGCTGCGTCGAGGCGCACTACGACCTGCGCTACTGGAGCGAACTGCCGCGCGGCGGTCACTTCGCCGCCCTGGAGCAACCGGAGCTGTTCGCCGAGGACGTCCGAGCGTTCTTCCGCTTACTGCGCGACGGGGCCCATGAGATCGGCTAGCGTCGCGAACTCGGCGGTGACGTAGGACCCGAGGCTGCGGGACGGTGCACCCTGCAGCCAACGCTGCATCGCGCGCTGTTCGGCCAGGATCCCGATCGCGGCCAGCAGCTCGCAGCTTTCGTCGGGCTGCGCGAGGCCGCGCCGCGTGGCGACCGCCCGGGCGACGAGCGCCCGATTGCCCTGCTGGTTGTCGTGTTCCTTGCCGCGCAGCAGGAACGACGAGGCGACGGCGACGTGGTAGAGCCTGATCCGCTCCCGCAGGCGGGCCACGCCGGGCGCGAGCGCGACGAAGGCAGCCCGCATCGCCTGGAACTCGCTCAGCGACTCCGGCTGGGCCAGGTACACGCCGACGAAGGAACGGATGTAGTCGTCCTCGCCGAAGAAGAGCACGGACTCCTTCGTCGCGAAGTAGCGGAAGAAGGTACGGGCGGAGACGCCGGCGCGCGCGGCGACCTGCTCGGTGGAGGTGGACTCGTAGCCCTGCTCGGCGAACAGTTCCAGCGCGGCGTCGACGAGCGCCTGCCGAACCCGGGCCTTGTGCTCGGACCATGCCGCGGGGCGGGCCCGCACCGGCTGCGCGCTACCGCGCACCGGCGTGCCGTCCACCGGGCGTCCCCCCTCGTCTCCGACGACCTCTACCAGGCGGCGACCTGCTACCGGCGACGACCTGATGCCCGGCAAGCGGCGGGCTGGCCTGCCCCGTGGCCGCCGGCCCGGCGTTCACCACCCCGGCCGCGGAGCCCGGCGCGCAGGCGGGCTAGCCGGCCCGCAGGTCCGAACGCTCGACGTAGACGTAACCCACGTCGCCGTCCCAGTCGCAGGACGCCCAGTTGATAGCGTACGCCCGCCCGGGGGAGGCAACGCCGTAGGGAAGGCCGCCGGCAAACGTGGTCCACAGCCCGGTCCGGGTGGTGGCGGTCAGCTCCAGGCGCCGATCCTGCCAGGCGAGGCCGAAGGGCAGCACCTCCCCGCTGGCGACCAGCCCGTCGAGCCGGGGCACGTCGACCACCCGGACATGTGTCAGTGCGCCGGCCTCGACGACGTAGCCGCCCTCCAGCGTCACCGTCCCATCGGTCGACCAGTAGCGGGACAGCCCGAACGCGCGGCCGCTGCCCGGGAACAGGCAGCCGGCGATGACGTGCCCGCCCCAGCCGTTGACCGAGTCGTCCCCGCGGGGGCCGCGGGAGTGGTCGCGCCAGCCGGTGCCGTCGAAGGCGACCTCGCGCCGGCCCCACCGCACCGTGCCGCGGGCCCGGTAGAGCTGCTCGTAGTGCTCCTTCGCCCACTGCTGCTGGTCCATGCCGCCGCGGCCGGTCGCCGCCGCGGCCGCGGTGTGCGCGTCCCAGACGGGTGTCGCGCACTCGATCTCCAGGTCGAGCTGCAGGCGGACCTTCTCGCCGTCGCGGACGAGGCCGGTGCGCATGCTCTCCTGCGGCGTGCGCAGGCAGAAGCCGTCGAAGGTGACCCGCCAGCGCCGGAACGGCTGCAGGCACTCGAAGCGCAGGTTGGCACCGGCCGGGCGGCGGGCCGGATCGGTGCGGTGGTACGCCCACATCGACAGCACGCCCTCGCCGTCCGGCAACGTGACGAGCGCGCGGTCCTCCNACAGCTCCCAGGCGTCGGCCACGGTGCCCAGATGCAGCCACATGCCGATGTTGTGGGTCGGGTCGTAGGGGGTGAACAACAGGTTCTCGGTCCAGGCCGGCACGGGTGGGCAGGACGCGACGACCTGCTCGCGCTCCGGCGGCAGGCCGGCGGACAGATCGGCGGACAGATCGGCGACGCGCGGCTCGCCGCGCAGGGTGCTCATCGGGAACCTCGGGTGGAAGCGCGGGGCGCCGACGGAGGTGTGGTGGCCACGCGTCCGCACGCTATCCGTTCGCCGCAGCGGAGTCCTGCGAATTCTGGCAGAAGACTGCCAGATTCCGTTCGTGCGAGCCCTGGGACCTCGGGTGAGGTCGACCGGCGCGCGGGTCGACCCGGCTGACTCGTTGTCGTGCTCCGGTGGCACTTCCGTGCCGGTTTCGGGGCTGGCGATCACACAACGGGATGGCACCATGACAGATGTCCGTCACCGGTTGGGCCGCCGATGTGCCCCCCGGGCCGCTGGGAGCGCCTGGGAGCGCATGGGACCGCTGAGACCTCCGACGTGGATCCCGCCCGACCTCGGATGCGGGCGTAACCCGTTGAAGCTAGGGTGATTCGCGAGGATCATCCCGATTCGGGAGGGCTGGGCTGGTGACGGTGGAACCGGACGAGGGTGGCGGGGAGTCCGAGGTCGGGCCGTGGTGGAGGTCCCTGGCCGAGGAGCATCCGTCGATCGATCTGAAGACGGACCAGCCGCATACGGCCCGCATCTACGACTACTTCCTCGGCGGGAAGGACAACTTCCCCGCCGACCGGGTGGCTGCGGAGCAGGCGAGCGCCGCCTTCCCGAACGCCTCCCTCGCGGCCCGGCAGAACCGCGCGTTCATGGTGCGGGCGATCCGCCACCTCGCCGGCGAGGCCGGGATCCGGCAGTTCCTCGACGTCGGCACCGGCATCCCCACCAGCCCGAACGTGCACGAGATCNCCCAGGCCGTCACCCCACAGGCGCGGGTCGTCTACACGGACAATGATCCGATCGTCCTGGCCCACGCCCGCGCGCTGCTGGCCAGTACCCCCCAGGGCCGGACCGCCTACCTCGACGCCGATCTCCACGACCCACAGAGCATCCTGGCCGCTCCCGAGCTGCGCGAGACCCTCGATCTGAGCCAGCCCGTCGCCCTGTCGATGATCGCGGTGTTCCACTTCGTTCCGGACTCGGACGATCCGCATGGCATCATCCGCAGTCTCGTCGACGCGCTGCCGTCGGGCAGTTACCTGATCCTCACCAACGGCACCGCCGACCACGACCCGGCCACGCAGGACCTCGCCGTCGCCTACGAGAAACAGGGGATCACCGTGCGGCTGCGCAGCCGCACCGAGGTCGAAGGTCTGTTCGGCGGGCTGGAGCTGATCGATCCGGGCGTCGAGCTGGTCCACCGCTGGCGCCCGGCCGCCCCCGACCCGCCCGGCCTCACCGACGCCCAGGTCAGCGTGTACGGCGGAATCGCCCGGAAGCCGTAGCCTCCCCGCGGACTTCGACGGCGCTCGGAGGCACTCCATGGCGCTCGGTGGCGATTGATGGAGCCGCGGGGGCCTGAGCCACACCGCTGGGGGAAACCCTGTAGGTATGCAGCACGTCGTGGTCGGGGTCGACACCGGGGATGCCGCTCCCGCCGCGCTCGGCTCGGCGNCCGACCTCGCCGCGCGGCTGGACGCCGAGCTCGACGTCGTCCACGTCCAGCCCCTCAGCCCTGCGCAGATCCGCACGATGGTCTCCACCGTGCCCGGTCGGCACGCGTGCGAGCAGTTCCTCAGAGCCGAGGAGGACGCCCAGACCAGGGTGACCCGCGCGCTGGCGGACCGCACGCTCGCGGCGACCCCCGTGCACTGGCGGTTCCACGTCCGGGCCGGCGATCCCGCGACCGAGCTGCTTGCCGTTGCCGACAGTGTCGATGCCTACGCGATCGTCATCGGCACCCGTCACGGCGGCGTCAGCGTCGCCCTGGAACGGCTGCTCACCGGCTCGGTCTCCCACCGGACGCTCCACTGGACTCGCCGGCCCGTCCTGGTGGTCCCCACAGACGTCGATGACTAGGGCGCGTATCCGGTGGTGATCAGGGGATGGTTGGTGTGAGTCCCTTGGCGCGGTTCGGCGGAACCCCCTTCCAGGCCTCCGGTGCGGAAGATACTGGGGCACGATGTGGGTCTTCCGGAGAGGAGGTTCGGCTGACCGTGCCGTGGCGCCCGCGGCGCGAGCCGATCCCGGCTGACCCGAGGCTGGAACGGTTCAGGCATCGGGTGGCGCGGATCTGGCTTGCCCAGGACGAAGTCGGGTTGCTGCTCGTCCTTCCCGAGGTCTATCGGACGCAGACGGGCGGCGCTCTGTGGTGGCGCCGCTGGTCCGAGGGCCGCCATGGGGCACTGCTGTTTCTGTCCCTGCCACAGTCGGGCCTACCGTTCACGGACACCTTCGTGGCGCCGGACGACCTGGCCGACGAGCTCGACGACTGGGACGCGGGGTGCTTCCGGTTCGTCGGTGAGACCTACGCCTTGCAATGGCTCGGTGACCACGACTCCCGCCGCCTGGCGTCCGAGTGGTTCGGCATGGAGACCCATGCTGGTCCGTCGCCGCCCGTTTCACCCCCCCGCGGCCCTGCCAACCCTGACTCCTGCTGAACGAACGTCCTTGGGACTCACGCGGTGGCGGCCGTGGGGTGGTGGCGGGCGGGGCTGGTGTGGATCGTGGCTGCGGACAGGCGGCGGATGTGGCGCAGCAGGTGCGCCTCGGCGGCGTGGGCGACGTCATGGGCGGCGGCCAGGGTGAGGTCGGGGTCGACGGTGATGTCGGCCTCGGCGCGCAGGGTGTGCCCGATCCAGCGCAGGCGCAGCTCGCGGACGGCCTCGACGCCCTCGGTGTGCAGCAGGGTGTCGGTCGCCTCGGTGACCACGTCCGGGTCGACGGCGTCCATGAGCCGGGCGCCGACGACCCGGACGGCGGACCGCAGGACCCCGAGGATCGCCGCGGTGATCGCCAGGCCGACCACGGGGTCGGCCCAGCGCCACCCCGCGGCGACCCCGGCGGCACCGAACAGGACCGCGAGGCTGGTGAAGCCGTCCGTGCGGGCGTGCAGCCCGTCGGCGACGAGCGCGGCGGAACCGATCTGGTGACCGACGCGGATGCGGTAGCGGGCCACGATCTCGTTGCCGACGAAGCCGACGACCGCGGCCGCGGCGACCGCCCCCAGATGGTCGACGTGCTCGGGGTGGACCAGACGGTAGATCGATGCCCAGGTGGCGAGCGCGCACGACAGCGTGATCATCGCGAGGACGGCGAGGCCGGCGAGATCCTCNGCGCGGCCGAAACCGTAGGTGAACCGGGCCGTGGCCGGACGGCGTGCGACGGCGAACGCGATGAGCAACGGCACGGCGGTCAGCGCGTCGGCGACGTTGTGCAGGGTGTCGCCGAGCAGCGCGACCGACCCGGACAGCGCCACCACCACGGCCTGCAGGCCTGCGGTCGCACCGAGACCGGCCAGGCTGATCAGCAGAGCGCGCCGGCCGGCGGCGTCCGCCTCCAGCGCATCGTCGATCTGGTCGGCGCTGTCATGGCTGTGTCCACCGACCACGTCCGAGATGCCGTCGCGAAGCCGTGCCCACCGCCCGATCGCGCCATGCTCGTGTCCGTCCCGGCGCTCGTGTCCACTCCGGCGCTCGTGATCGTGGCGGTGTCCGCCGTGGTCGTGGCGATGCCCGCCGTGGTCATGGCCAAGACCGGATTCCATGCCCGTACCGTAACCGCAAACGATCAACGCGGCACTGTCGCACCTGCCACCTCATCGCACCGGCCGCCGTGGCGGGTCAACCCTGAGCGGTGGAACGACCTCGCGGTGTGGTAGCGACGTTGCTTTCCGAGACGCCGAGGGCTATACAGGGATTAGCACTCGGTAAGGTCGAGTGCCAACCTCTGGCGCGACGGGTGCCTGGGCCACGACGTGGCCCATCGTTTTCGTTGCTTGGCCCCGCTGGCGGCCGGCACTCCTCCCCGCAGGCATGAGCCTCAGGAGGATTTATCCCCATGTCAAAGATCATTGCCTTCGATGAGGAGGCTCGGCGCGGCCTGGAGCGCGGCATGAACCAGCTGGCCGATGCGGTCAAGGTCACGCTCGGTCCGAAGGGTCGCAACGTCGTTCTGGAGAAGAAGTGGGGCGTTCCCACGATCACCAACGACGGTGTGAGCATCGCCAAGGAGATCGAGCTCGAGGATCCGTACGAGAAGATCGGTGCGGAGCTCGTCAAGGAAGTCGCGAAGAAGACCAACGACGTCGCGGGTGACGGCACCACGACCGCGACGATCCTGGCTCAGGCGCTGGTGCGGGAGGGTCTGCGC